>JAKMGR010000479.1 GCA_022424805.1 Verrucomicrobiales bacterium | reverse complement strand
ATGTACCGCATTGCCCCATCGCGTCTGATTCGATCAATGAAAAGCTTCCTGAGGTTCGCCGCGAAGCGACCGAACGAGCTTCGGCATATAAAAAAGGAGCGACGTTGCTACTGCGTGATTCCATCGATGGTTACGTCTGCACGGACCACACCGAAATGTGTGAACAGATGGTCGGGGATCTCCGCTTTTCCTTTCACGCCGGAGAGTTTTTCCAGAACAATCCTCATATCCTACCCGCCTTCGCGGAGCACGTGAAAACCGAAGCTCTCGGGACTGGAGGAGTGGAATACCTCGTCGACGCCTATTGCGGGTCCGGCCTGTTTTGTCTGACGTCGGCGGATTCGTTTCAAGAGGCTGTCGGTATTGAGATCAGTGAGTCGTCGATCGACTGGGCAAGGAGAAATGCAGAGCAGAACGAAATTTCCAACTGCACTTTTCATCAGGGCGATGCCTCCCACATCTTTGCGGAAGTAACCTACGACCCGTCAAATACCGCCGTCGTCATCGACCCTCCCCGAAAAGGCAGCACCCCGGAATTTCTCAGTCAGCTGATAGACTTCGGGCCACGTCGCGTTGTTTACGTGAGCTGCAATCCCGCCACGCAGATTCGTGACCTGGAGCAACTGAAGGGCGCCTACCAGATCACAAGGATCCAACCCTTTGATCTGTTTCCACAGACAAGGCATCTGGAATGCGTCGTAACTTTGGAGCGGATCTAACCCTGTCAGGGCGAGGACTCAAAAGGGTTTGGTCAGTGGATCAACCCTGTTGGATGCGTGTTTGCCTGCTGAGTGGACGAGCAGAGCCCGGAAACTGCCGGGACTCGTGCGGAAAACCGTCGCCGCTTCCGCTTTGACCGTTTCCTCCGGCGGTGCTACGTTCGCCGCCTTCCGACCCCGAAACCCTTCTATGAGCTCGAACGACGGATCCCCCGGTTACAAGGCGACCTTGAACCTGCCTGATACGGATTTCCCCATGCGGGGAGATCTGGTAAAACGCGAACCTACCCGCCTCGAAGCGTGGGAGAAAAGTGATCTCTATCAGCAAATTATTGATCGCCGGAAAAGCGAAGGTGCCCAGAAATATATTCTGCATGATGGCCCTCCATTTGCCAACGGCGATGTCCACATGGGCACGGCTCTGAACAAGGTGCTCAAGGACTTGGTCATGAAAAGTAAATCGATGGCGGGCCACGAGTGTCCCTACATCCCCGGATGGGATTGCCATGGTTTGCCGATTGAGTTCAAGGTGGTGAAAGAATCTAAAGGGCTCGAGCCCGCAGAAATCCGCCGTCGTTCCGAAGAGTTCGCTCGCGGTTTCATTGATATCCAGCGCAAGTCGTTCCGACGACTTGGCGTCCTTGGTGACTGGGAAAACCCCTATCTCACGCTCGCTCCGGAATACGAGGCCGACATCATTCGTGTTTTCGCCACGCTGGTGGATCGTGGTCTTGTTTACCAGAGCAAAAAGCCTGTGCAGTGGAGCTATGGCGCGCAAACAGCACTCGCCGAGGCAGAAGTCGAATATGAGGATGTGAAAGATCCAGCTGTGTTCGTGAAATTTCCTCTCGTGACGGGTGAGCTCGCTGGCAAGGCTTCCATGGTGATCTGGACGACGACTCCGTGGACGCTTCCCGCAAACCTCGGTATCGCGGTGCATCCCCGCTTTACCTATCTCGTCGGGGATTTTACCCACGAGGAAAAAGGCATCACTGATACGCTTGTTGTTGTGAAAGAACTGGTAGCCGCCTTCGGCGAAAAAACCGGTTTTGTTCCGTCGGGCGATCTTACCGAAATCAAAGGCGAGACGCTCGAAGGCAGCGAAGCGCAGCATCCGTTTCTCGACCGAACTTCGCGGCTCATTCTCGCGGAATTCGTCACGACGGAAACAGGAACCGGTGCCGTTCACGTCGCGCCCGGTCATGGTGCCGATGACTACATGGCCGGTCAGCAGAACGATCTTGGTCTACTTTCTCCGGTCGATGATGAAGGAAACTTTACCGATGAGGTCGGAGTTGATTTCCTCGTCGGACAACACGTTCTCGAATCCAACGTGCCGATCATCAGGCTGCTCGCTGAGAAGGGTGTTCTTCTTGGAAAAGAAAACTACAAGCACAGCTATCCGCACTGCTGGCGTTCGAAAACTCCGATCATCTTCCGGTCGGTGCCGCAGTTCTTTATCCGCATCGACGATCTCCGCAAGACCGCGCTGGGGGAAATCGACGAGGTGGATTGGCTGCCGCATTGGGGGCGCAATCGGATTTACGGAACAGTCGAGTCGCGTCCTGACTGGTGCATTTCGCGTCAGCGAACCTGGGGCGTGCCACTTCCTGTTTTCTATTTGCCTGATTCAGAGCTTCCGAGCATCGATGCCGAACTAGCGCGTAAGGTGGCTGATCTCACCGAACAGGGAGGAACGAATCTCTGGTTCGAAAAAGATGATGCCTGGTGGGCAGAGAAATTGGGTCTTCCTGAAGGAACGAAGCGTTGCACCGACACGCTCGATGTCTGGATCGATTCCGGATCCAGCCATGTTGCTGTAATGGATCGCCGTCCCGAGCTGCAAACTCCCGCAGATCTCTATCTTGAGGCAACTGACCAGCATCGTGGCTGGTTCCAGAGTTCACTGATGCTCAGTGTCGCTGTTCGTGACAAGGCTCCCTACAAAAGCGTGATGACTCATGGCTTTGTGGTTCGCCGAGCCACGAAAGCTGACAACGAGGAAAGAAAGAAAAAGGGTCTGGCTCCGGTGAAAAACCTCAAGGTTTCCAAGTCCGACGAGAGCGGTGGCAAGCCGATGAATGCCGCCTTTTTCTATGACAAATTCGGAGCCGACATCGTTCGCCTCTGGGCGGGATCGGTGGATTGGCAAAACGAGGTCCCTTTCAGTGAAGATATTTTCAAGCAAACGGCGGAGCCTTATCGCCGTTTCCGCAATATCCTGCGAATCCTACTCGCGAATCTCAATGATTTCGACGCAGAGAAAGACGGAGTCTCCAACGACGAACTTCCGCTGATCGATCGCTGGGTGCTGGAACGTTTGCATCGGGTCGTGAATGAATGCCAAGAAGCCTATGCCGCGTTCGAGTTCCGGAAGGTGTTCAATACCCTGAACCAGTTTTGTGCTGTCGACCTCAGCGCGCTCCACGTCGATATCACAAAAGACCGAATGTATTGTGATGCGGCCGATTCGACTCGTCGACGCGCTACGCAGACCACAATGCATCGGGTTTTCGATTCGCTCGTGAAACTCATCGCTCCCATCCTCGCGTTCACTGCAGATGAAGCCTGGCAATTTGCTGGCAACAAGAATTCCGTGCACCTCGAAACTTTTCCTGAAGCCGATCCTGACTTCGCGGGAGACGAGGCCATCACCGCGATCGAACAGCTGACTCGCCTGCGTGATCTCGGACAGATTGCCGTCGATGCAGCGGTGAAGAACGACGAGTTCAAAAAGCGTGAGCACGCAGCGGTCGAGTTCCTGCTTCCTGAGAACGACCCTGCCCGGGCGATTCTGGAAGGTAAGCCGGACGAGGCTCTCGAGTTCTTGCTCGTTTCAAAGTTTACCATTTCCTCTGCCGATGAGGCGGGAGCAAAGGTCGCAGCAACCGACGAATTGGAGTGCCCACGCTGCCGTCGGTCCATTCTTGTGAATGAAGAAAACGGACTTTGCAG
>JAKMGR010000461.1 GCA_022424805.1 Verrucomicrobiales bacterium | reverse complement strand
GCAGGGTGCTTCCACATTTTCCCGTTCATTGCCGGCGCAATGAGAAGTGGGGCCAGCGCAGCGAGGTGAATCGCACCGAGCGTGTCGTCGGCAATTCCGTTCGCGAATTTAGCAATTGTGTTCGCTGTCGCCGGGGCGACAACGAGGAGATCGGCGTTGTCTGCGAGCTCGATGTGGCCGGGGTGCCAATCTGCTTTTTCGTCGTAGAGGTCCGTTGTGACGGGCTGGCGAGACAAGGTTTGCAGCGTCAGCGGAGTGATGAATTCCTGCGCGTCTTTGGTCATGACAACGTGGACTTCATGGCCGCTTTTCGTCAAACGGCTAACGAGATCAGCAGCCTTGTAGGCAGCGATCGAACCAGTCACGCCGAGGACGATATTTTGGGCGAAGAATCAGACACGCTCAAAGATCGCGGCGAAGCGTGGTGTTGGCAAGCGCTTCATGGGATCGGCTGCTTTAGCTGCCGCCGTGCTTTGAGTCGGCGACTGAAGTCGCCAGTCCTCTGTCACAGCCCCAGTTCCGAGTGCTTCGCCACCGTTTCCTGGCTGGGTGCGAGCCGGTTCGAGCGGCAGCGCTCTCCGGTAATGATGGCAGAGAAAGTCGCGAAGTCGGTTTCCTTGTCGGCGCTGATCACTGTGTAGTGGTAGTCCGACCAGTGCCGCATTTCCTCCCGTGCATTCTGCAGGCGGAGTTCCACCTGATCGTCTGTCTCGGTGCCACGAACCGCAAGTCGGTTGAGTAATTCCTCTTCGCCGGGAAGAAGAATAAAAATATCGACGAGCGCTTCGGCGATCGCGGGATCGGGGTTTTTGCGGATGAGCGCCGCGCCCTGCACATCGATATCCATGAGGACGTCGCGACCGGCGTTGATATGAGTGAGCACCTCCGATTTCAGCGTGCCGTAGAGATTGCCATGCACCTCGGCGTATTCGAGGAATTCCCCGCGCGTGGCTCGACTTTCAAAATCTTCACGCGAGAGAAAGAAATAATCTTCCCCGTCTTTTTCGCCTTCGCGGAGAGCTCGCGTTGTCGCCGAAGTGGCATAGACGGCCGACGAATCTTCTCCTGAAAAGCGTCGACACAGCGTTGTCTTTCCCGAGCCGGAGGGGCCGGAAACCACGCAGAGGATTCCGCGTCGCTGGAGTTCGAGATGGCTCATGAGATTAGCTTCGCAAAACAGGGTTCGGTCGGTGACTCAACAGGTTCAAGTCCTCGACTCAGCCCTGTTAGATCGATTTTTCCGATTCGGTCACTGCACATTCTGCACCTGTTCGCGGATTTTTTCGAGTTCGGTTTTTGAGCGAACAATCCCTTGGGCGATGTCGGCGTCGTTGGCCTTGCTGCCGATGGTATTCAGCTCGCGATTGAACTCCTGGCAGAGAAAGTCGAGCGATCGGCCCACAGGCTCGTCGTTTTCGAGGTAGGTGCGGAACTGGGCGAGGTGGCTGTCGATGCGGGTGAGTTCTTCGCTGATGTCGCATCGATCGGCGAAAAGTCCGATTTCCTTGAGAACCCGGTCGTCATCCAGATCCACTTCCAGTCCGCTCTCGCGAAGCCGTTTCATGAGGTTTTCGCGATGAGCCGCAGGAACCTTGGGAGAAAGTTCGGCAATCTGTCTGGCTTCCTCTTCGATGGTGTTGAGTCGCGCGATTAGATCCGCTCGGAGATGCTCGCCTTCTTGCGTTTGCATCTCACTGAGGCGATTGAGACCGTCGCCAACGGCTTCGAGGAGAGTATCGCGGAGATCGCTGGCGTCGACCTCGCTGTCTTCGAGGCGAAAGAGTCCCGGTGCCCGGAAAAGATCAGCTGCGGTGAGCCGGGTTTCGATTTCACCCAAAGCGCTCAGGGTTTTTGCCGCTTCGATATATTGGCGGGCAAGTTCTTCGTCAAAGGCGAGCTCGGCAGCCCGGTTGCCGGTATGCTCGAGATTGACCCGGACAGTGACGCGCCCGCGAGAAATGCTTTCGGTGACGGTGCGTCGTAGGTCGCCCTCCAGCTCGACCAGGGCGGATGGGAGGTTCACGGAAACGTCGATCTGCTTCCGGTTTACGCCGGATAGCTCAACGTTGATTTTCCATTGGTCGACGGTGGCTTCGCCACGGCCGAAGCCGGTCATGCTGCGCATGGAGAAAGTATTTTTGAAAAGATCTACTCGTCGTCTTCGAGATCGGAAGCGTCTCGAATGTCGTGAAGAGCGTCGATGAAGTCATCGAGGACTTCGATTGGCACCATGATGGTGTCACGACGACCGCGAACGTCTTCGGTAATTTTCACGAATTGTCCACGATCATTTTCTTTCAGATCGAGGAAGAATTTTTTCCTGTCTGATTCCAGTTTTTCGGTGTGGATCGGTTGATTGTCTTGCCGACTGGGCCTTCTATTGTCCTCTTCGTAGTCCATCTTTTCTCTCTTTGGTTCCTGTTCCTTTCGCGCTTTCTCGCTGCATGGAGAACGCGCCTACGTATCATCCGATCATGGTATTGCAAGGGCTCTGCGTCACGTAAAAGTGAATATTTTTTTGTAGCATGATTCCGTCTGGTCAATGAGGCATTTTCATTTTGGGGGTACGCGATTGCAGTCCTCTTCTCGCGGTCTTTGCCGAATGGCAATTTGAGGCTACTATTCTAACCCGTCGAAATGGCGGGCTGTTATCATGTTAAAGACTGCTTTCGAAAAACTCTTCCACATGCGTGAAAGCGCAGCCCGAATGCGTCCGGGGGCGGACAAAGGCTTTGACGCGCACGAAAAGCCGTTTCTCGACCATCTCGAGGATCTTCGTCACACCCTGATGAAGATCATCTCTACGCTGGGAATCGCCACTTTTGCCTGCTTCGCGTTTCACCGACAAATCTTCGAATTGATTCAGATGCCGGCGAAAATGCCGCTGGCCCAAATTTCTGATGGTGTGTCTCTGTGGGACCGGCTCGATCTCATCACGCTGAGTCCGCCGGAATTCATTGTCCTGATGTTGAAGCTGTCTTTTTT
>JAKMGR010000379.1 GCA_022424805.1 Verrucomicrobiales bacterium | reverse complement strand
ACCATTTGGGGGTCGCGCCCCGTGCTTGTAATCCGTAAATGCCCCCCCGCAACTTGGAGGGAACAGGTTCCTGTTGCGCTCCAGCCTCCGGCCGGTTTCGAAGAACTGTTTCCTTTCCTGTGCTTCGAAGCCGGCACGCCTATTTTTCCCGGGCTGTATTTCGTGTGATCGAAGGCGGTATTTGGAATCGGAACAACGGCACTGGAATCCTTGAGGTGGCTTTCGATGAGCTGATCCAGTTCCGCAACCTTGTCTGAATGGGTGTCCGCAAGGTCGTTGGCTTCTCCCGGGTCACCCTTGAGATCGTACAATTGGAAGGCATGCGCACCGTCTTCCCCTTCATGAAAAAGCCGGATCAGTTTCCAATCACCCGAATGAACTGATATCGAAGGTGGCAGCCAATCAGGGACAGGCGGGCTGTGTGGAAAGTAGGTGAAAATGGCGTCGCGTTCGAGCGTTTTACCACGCAAGGCCGGCATCAGATCGATTCCGTCAACGACGTGATCCGACGGAATTGCGATGTCGAGATGGTTGAGAATGGTCGGATAAAAATCCGATGTCTGAATGATCTCATCGCTGCGACTGCCTGGTTCCGTCACCCCAGGCCAAACCACCACGGTTGGGACACGGACTCCGCCTTCGAACATCGTTGCCTTTCCTCCCCGCAAAGGTGAATTACTCGTCGGAGTCGTGCCTTCGACTTCGTTGTACATGTTCCCCCCATTGTCAGAGGAAAATATGATTACGGTTTCGTTTGCAAGCCCTGCCACATCTATCGCATCGGAAAGAGTCCCCACGGCATCGTCCATCGAATGAACCATTGCGGCGTAGATAGGCGAACGCTGCGTGTTTGTCGGATCGATTTTCTTTCGGTATTCGCCGATGATTTTCTCTTTCGCATCAAAGGGAGCGTGAACCGAGAACATCCAGTAGTTCATGAACCAGGACTCGTCTTCCTTACGCTCCTTCAACCAGTCGACGGCTTCATCAGCCATGCGGTCTTCGATGTGTTCTTTCGGTTTCTTTTCGGAGAAGTTTTTGAAATTCCAAGGCGCCACGAAACCCCCGGCCGGCCCCGGTCCAGCGTGATGCGGGATATCCTCTTCGAACCCGTGTTCCAGCGGACTGTATGGTTCAGGTCCGAGATGCCACTTACCGAAATGAGATGTGGAGTAGCCAGCGCTCTGCAACAGTTTGCCGAGCGTTGGGAGATTGGGATCAAGCCGCGTAGCAGAATTAGTCTGCAAGGCCTTCAGGGACGGATTGCCCGATTTGCCAACGGATGGTTTCAGTCTCACTTCCCCAGTGTGATGCTGAGGAGCTGTCGAGCCATGGCGTGCCGGCGTCTGCCCAGTCAAAATACTGGCACGTGTGGGAGAACAGAGCGGGCTGTTGGAGTAGGCTCGGCTGAAAGTCATACCGCGCTTCGCGAGTCGTTCCAGATTTGGTGTTTCGTATAGGCTCGTGTGCCCGTATAGCGTCGTGTCTGCCCAGCCAAGGTCATCGGCAAGAATGAAAACCACGTTCTTTGGTTTCGCCTCGCTCACGCTGAGCAGGAGAAAAACAAACGTAATCGCGAGGAAGATTCCTTTCATGAAAGCGGATTCGTTTAAAGCAAGATCATTGCTAGCTTGAAGCCGAGTTCATAAAGTCGATCAACTGACGAAATCTCCCTGCCAGACCGCGTTTCTTTACACAGATCAGGCGAGGCAGATCAGCGAGATGTGGCTCATCGCCTTCCTCAGGCAGCGCTTCACAGGTTTCAAACTCTCCTTCCTCCAGCAAGTCGATGTAATCCTTGTTCAGCTTCGCGAGCATGGCGTCGTCAACCGGCTTTTGCAGGCGCATCACAAGCTTGTGCTTCACATAGCGATAGCTGTGAAAGTTCTGGTAGAAATTTGTAATCTCAAAAATGGCTTCGTCGAGATCAGATGTGATTTTGAAAAGATGAAAGTCCTCCTCGGAAATCAGACCGAGCCGCAGAAGGTGATCGTTCACGAACTGCATCCACGTTTTCCAATAGGTCCCTCCTTTTGCATCGACCAGTACGACGGGAACGACCTGCGCTTTCCCTGTTTGGATCAACGTCAAGACCTCGAAGAGTTCATCCATCGTTCCAAAACCGCCTGGAAAAGCAGCGATCTCATCGCTTTCCTTCACGAAGGCCAGCTTTCGTGTGATGAAATAATTGAAATCTATCAGCTTCTCATCACCGTGGATATGTTGGTTTGCTCCCTGTTCGAAAGGCAGCTTGATGTTCAAACCGAAGCTACCGTCGCGGCCGGAGCCTTCCTGCGCTGCTTCCATGATTCCCGGACCGGCACCGGTAATCGACATGAATCCCGCATCTAGCATGCGTCTTGCAA
>JAKMGR010000596.1 GCA_022424805.1 Verrucomicrobiales bacterium | reverse complement strand
ACCGAGATCTCCTGCGTTCGCCCGCAGCCAGCGAATCGCCGCTTTGCAATCGTGAATCTGTGAAGGCCACTGCGCCTCATCCGAGAGTCGGTAGCCAATGGAAGCGCCGGCGTATTTTTTCGTCAGCAGGAATTCCCGAAGGCGGAAGAGGCCTGAACGCTTGTCCCCTTTTGCCCATCCTCCTCCGTGGATGAACACAACAAGAGGCAAGGGCTCAGCATCAGCAGCGCGGCCCTTTGGAAGAAAGAGATCCAGTTTCTGGCGGGGATTGTCGTTCCCGACGTAGTCGATGTCGGATCGTATTTCGACTGCCGCCTGAAACTCCGCCTTCGACTTTGCCATGTTCCCGGGGCCCTTACGTTTCGGCTGGTTTTCCTGCGCGGCGGCAGGAAAGGCAAAAACTGCGAGGAGTAGAAGGAAGGACGATTTGGTCATGGTGAATAAACTACGGAAACGGGAAAAAGTTGCACCAAGACTATGACGCAGCTGCCAGGGGTCGATGAGAATTCTTGCTTTCACATCGCGTCCTCGACAACATGGATCCCGGTGTTCGTGAAATGAAGGAATCGTTACCAGAATGTGCAGGTTTTTTAAGGATTGGGTTTTCTGGCGGCCGCCAATCCATAAACTTTTCTTCATCGGAATCAGCCTCTTCCTTCTCTTTTCGGGATTCAGGAAGAAAAACCCCACGTATTTTGTTTGGTATGCCGGTTGAGTAGTCGGTGTGGAGTGCTGGTATGGGATTGCCGGTATCAAGATGATGCTTGATACGATGAGTCATCCCGGACCGAGCACTTTTCCTTTCAATACACTAAATATATTCGCAGCTGCGTGGATTCGAATATCGTTTCTTTTGTGGCTCGGCAGCCTGATTCTCTAGCGCAAAGAGCTGATCGGGAAAATGCTCGGTCCGATTTTGCGATGATGCTGTTATTCTCGTTAGGGACTTTCGTGCTCTCTACCATGCTCGAATAACTGGTCGTCCTCCAGAACGGCGGATCCGGGGATCCCGGGCTCTCAGTGTTCCCGCGGATGCACATGCTCGTCCGGCACCTCCCGATTCGCCCTGCGGAAAAACCAGATCAAATAGGCAGCGAGCATGACGAGGAAAAATCCTGGCAACCAGTAAAGGCTCTCGCGAAAGGCAGAGATGCTCTCTTCCCCTTCCTCTCGCAAGCCGGCGAGAAGAAGGGCATACATTCCACTGACGACGCCAAAGCCGACATTGAGAGCGAGACCCCGGAAACTGAGCACGGTGGCGCGACGACGGGAATCGACCTCGGCATTGAGATAGTTCGAGGTAAAGAAATTCAGGAGGCCCATTCCGAATCGGAAAAATATCGCGATCAGGACTCCCCAGATTGGAAACGCAAACGCCAGACCGATCAGCCCGATAATGGTCACAATAGAAACGATTGAATAATTGTTGCGGATCGATCGATGCCTCACGAGCCACTCGGCGATTTTCGGAACAAAAATACCTAGCCCCGCGAGGGCGGCTCCAATCGGCCCAAACCAGGCTACGGGTATATCGATGAGCCGATAGTATTCGGATGAGGAGGTAAGAAAGAGTCGCACGACGCTGTCATGAACGAGCGCAGCGAGAATGATCGCGTAGACAAAGGGCTTCTGGAGAATCCATTTTCCCACTTCGAAGATCTCTCCCCACATCGAGCAGCTCTCGTCGCGTCCGGAATCGCGCTCCGGTTCTTTCATGGCGAGGCTGACGATCACCGCGCAGATAGCAGTGGCGAGGGTGAGATACACCGGGAAACGCAAAACGGTTTCTTTGTCGAAATTCCCTTCTCCGCCAAACCATCCGATGACTCGATTGAGAAAAGCCGGATCGTAGACCGCGGCGCCGACTAACATTGCCACCACAAAGGCAAGCGAGGACAGGGTCATGAGCCGGGAAAGGACGCCCGGCCAGCGAATTTTCTGATCCTCCTCCGGAATCGAGTCGTAAGCGAGAGCTTCATCGGCACCGCTCGCGGCCGCTTCGGCCGCGCCAGAGAGAACGCGATTGATTACCCACACCCAGAATACAAGGGTGACATTTCCGAGCGGCACGAAAGCAATCAGCGCCATCTCCAGAACCATCAGAACCGAGGCGAGCACGACCATGCGCTTTCTCCCAATGCGGTCAGCAAGCGCTCCCGACGGCACTTCCAGCAACACAATCGACACTGCCCAGATCGCATTCAGGATTGCGAACTGCGGCATCGTCAGTCCGTAGTCCAACTGAATCACCGCAAAGATCGGATAGTAAAACCGTGCATTGAACAGCAGCCGGAACGCGATGAAGAGAGGGATATTGCGGTTCATGAATGAGAACTGATTGGCGCACCGATCGATCCGTGCACCAATCTGGGACGTTGCTCCCTCCCCCACCTGACTCGATAATGGGAGAATGTCACGAACCGGTTTTGTCAGGGATTATGGCAAAACTGGAACGGCATTTGAAAGAATGGCGTTTTCTACTTACAGTAGCCGAGTATGACGTATCGCATTGCCTGCTCGATAGCCCTTTTCCTCGTGGTAGTTTTGCCAGGCTGCCGAACAATAGAAAACAAGGAAGCTCAAAATACCTTTGACCAGGCCGCATTCGCCAGTGCTGATACCGACGGAAATGGTCGACTCACGGAACACGAGCTGGCTCTCCACAAACATCGCGAAGCTCTTGCCGAGTTTGATCTCGACAGCGACAACCACATTTCCGCAGCTGAATGGGCAGCGGCTCGTCCCGGTGCAGGTGAGCAGGACGAACACTTCAACAAGCTGGACAAAAACTCCGACGGAACAATCAGCAAACAGGAAAGCGTTCTCTTCATCACCGAGCATGTTTCGTTCGGAGACATGTTCAAAAAGTATGACGCGAACGGTGACTACCACCTTCACTGGGAAGAGATCGACGAAGGCGCCCCCACCGAGATGAACATCACCCTGTTCTCCCTCCATCCCGATTCCTGACAGTCATCAGGAGATAAAGCGATATCCCCACGCCGAGTTCCAGTCTTTTCTGGAAAACGGTCACTGGATTTTTCACGAAGCGGGTGCCGAACGCATCTACGAAGCCATCGATATCTGGCTTTCGGCATCTTTTGGAACTCCGGGGAGTTGGGTCAATGAATTGCATCATTCTCCCAGTGGAATTTCCGAATCTGATTCCTCGTCGCAATTTTCTGCGCAACACACTTCTGAGCACCAGAGCGCGATGGACAACTCCAGGCCTATTCGCGGAAGCACTGAAAAAAATGCCGCGGTGGCCGGAGAATCCCATCTATCTCGATAGGATTCTAACCGCTCCCGCTATTGTAGGATGATCGGCCTAATGCTGTGAGACTGGGCCTATTCTTCGAGGCTATTTGATTTCAAAGATCGCCTCGATCTCGACGGCTACTCCGGTGGGAAGCGCCGCAAAACCAATCGCACTGCGTGCGTGGTATCCATCACCGTCCTTGCCATAGAGTTCGTGCAGCAGATCGGAAGCCCCGTTGATGACGAGATGCTGATCGGTAAAGGTCTGGTCCGAATAAACACAGCCGAGCAACTTGATCACGCGCAGACCGTCGAGAGTTCCGTGAGTGTCGTGAACCGATCGGAGAATCTTTTCGCAGCAGTCGCGGGCGGCATCGTATCCCTCGTCAACCGAGACACCCTTTCCAAGAATCCCCTTCTTATCACTGACGTGACCGGAGGTGATGAGTTGATTTCCGCTGCGAATGCAGAGATTCAGGTATCCCTTCTCCTGAGGAGAAAGATCGATTCCGAGTTCCTTGGCTTTTTCCGTTACTGACATTTGAAAGTTTTAGCCAGACTTGTCGAATAAACACAAGTGGCAAATACGGCATATTCCGTCTAAAACGAGAAAAACTCCGTGACCCTCACTCCTCCTCCACCCGCTTCAGTAAAATCTGCAGCGCTCCGCCCGAACACCAGATTTCAAAAAGCAGACACACCAAGGAGACACCCATCAGGACAAGCGCGATCACAAAAAGCACATTCCCGACTCCGGTGAATTCAAATGCCACGGTGACCATCGTCAATACACAGAGCAGCAAACTCGCGGCTCCCATCAGCTGCATCCAACGGATCAACACTAGACGCTTTCGCAGGTTGTCGATCTGAGCGCGCAAGGCCTCGTCCCGCAATTCGATCCAGTCGCGATGCAGGGTCCGCACGAGTGCCGCAAGATGGAGAAAGCGATTCGTGTAGGCAAGAAAGAGCAGGCTCACCGCAGGAAACAGCAGCGCTGGCGTGGAGATTTCGAGATTCATGCCGTCACGAGACTTTCCTCCGTCCGCAAAACACCATCATCGAGAATCTTGGCACGTAGTCCGCCTTTTCCGCGCAGTGCATCTTCAGCACCTTCGCCGAAAGCCTGATCCATCCAGAAGCAGGGTGACGCCTCCTCCGTTCCGAGAAAACGCACCCCCTGGATTTCGAATTCCTTTCCGATCAATTCATTCAGATTCTGCCCTTCGACGATGACGTTTCTTCGATAGGTATCCGGGCCTTTGTCATCGACGCCGAATTTTTCGCACAGCATTTGATGGGTTTCGTTTTCGAAAAACGTGATCTGGCCCTTGTAGTCTTCCTTGTAATCAAAGAAGCGATCGCCCGAGATGCCCTTTCCAGCGACACATTCGATCTCATTCACACCGATGATAGGGTTCTCACCGGGAGGTTTTCCGAAGTGCCCGTAGTAGTTGTGTCCGGGGGAAATATAGAGATGTAAAACTTTCACAAGATAGGTTACGTCGCAATTTCCCCGCTGGCAATTCGCGCGGAGGCGGATACGGTCCCGCAGATTCAATCTCAATTCGATTCATGGCCAAAGGACCCAAGAACGCAATCTCGCCCACACGGGAAGAAAATTTCCCGGAATGGTATCAACAAGTGGTGAAGGCAGCCGACCTAGCCGAAAACGCCCAGGATGTCCGGGGGTGCATGGTCATAAAGCCGTGGGGCTACGGTCTCTGGGAAAACATCCAGCAGCAGCTCGATCGGATGTTCAAAGACACCGGGCACAAGAATGCCTATTTCCCTCTCCTCATCCCGGTGAGCTATCTCGCCGAAGAGGCGGAGCACGTCGAGGGATTCGCACCGGAGTGTGCCGTCGTGACCCATCACCGTCTCGAAATGAAGGACGGGAAAATGGTTCCCTCCGGCGAGCTGCCCGAGCCCTACGTGATTCGTCCGACATCGGAAACCATCATTGGCGCCGCCTTCGCCCGCTGGGTGCAAAGCTATCGTGATCTTCCTCTGCTCATCAATCAGTGGGCCAACGTAATGCGTTGGGAGATGCGCCCCCGTCTCTTTCTCCGCACCGCCGAGTTTCTCTGGCAGGAAGGACACACCGCTCACGAGACCGCCGAGGAAGCGATGGAGGAAACGAAAAAGATGCACGAGGTCTACGAGACTTTTCTCACCGAGCATCTTGCTGTCCCTGTCATCGCCGGAGAAAAGACGGAAGCAGAACGTTTCCCCGGTGCTGATAACACTTTCACCGTCGAAGCCATCGTGCAGGATCGGAAAGCGATTCAGGCAGGCACGTCGCACTTTCTCGGACAGAATTTTTCCAAAGCTGCCGGAATCGAATTTGAAAGCCGCGGCGAAGGCCTCCAGCACGCCTGGACGACAAGCTGGGGCGTCAGCACTCGTCTGATCGGAACACTGCTAATGGCGCATTCCGACGATGACGGATTGATTCTGCCGCCACGTGTCGCGCCGACTCAGGTCATTATCATTCCCATCACTCCGAAGCCGGAGCACGAGGAGTCTGTCTTCGAAGCATGCGAAAAGCTCGCCGCGGAACTTCGCGCTCAGTCCTTCCACGGCCAGCCCGTCAACGTCGAAATCGACAAGCGCGATCTTGGTGGTGGCGTCAAGACCTGGGAATGGATCAAAAAAGGAGTGCCTGTCAGGATTGAAATCGGTCCTCGTGATCTCGAGAAAGGTTCAGTCGCTCAGACTCGTCGTGACAGGGGGCCGAAGGACAAAGATTTCATCCCCACGGCGGAAGCTGTCTCGGGAATTGTCGAGACCCTGCAATCCATCCAAGACAACCTTCTCAAGCGCGCTCGCGACTTCCGAAACGAGCATACCGTCGAGATTGCAACGATGGATGAATTCCGCGCTTTCTTCACACCGGAGAACAAGGACCAACCCGAAATCCACGGTGGCTTCGCCCTCGTGCACTGGGCTGGGGACGTGGAGGACGAGGAAACTTTGCAGCAGGAGCTGAAGGTGACAGTTCGCTGTATCCCGAAAGATGAGAAACTGCGCGGTAGCGCAGGAACTTGTATTTACACCGGGAAACCTGCCGAAGGCCGCGTGATTTTTGCGAAGAGTTACTAATCGGATTTCTCTCTCTTTTTCGAAAAGAGCCACTTCCAGACGTCCTCCTCAGGATCGCAGACATTCGAGGAGGCGGTCGTGGAGAAGTTCAGATCCATCCTGTCGCCCTCGTAAACAAATGCGAATGCGTTCGCTCCGTGCCCAACTCCGCCAAGAGTCGTAAATTTCATATTGCCTCCCACTTCTTTAATTCGATCGAAGACTGTCTCGGTGAGCTCAGGGATCACAGTGGTATCCTGATCACCGTGAAAGGCCCAGACCGGGACGTGTTTGAATTTCGCGGGATCGTGCCACGGAGATAATCCACCGGCACTGGGTATCGCTGCAGCAAAGCGATCCGGTTGCATCGCGAGACATTCAAAACTTCCAAAGCCACCCATGGAATGGCCGAGGACATAAACGCGATCGGTGTCGATGGGCTCCTTTTCCGCAAGATCATCGAGCAGGGCAAAGACCGTGTCCAGATTTCCCCCGCGGTTCGCCTCCACAAACCCACGGCCGCGCTCGACCACCTTCTGCCAGACTTTGGGAAAACTCGCGACCAACTCGTCGGTGACCTCGGGTTCCGAGCCTTTGACCCGCCACGCTCCAACGGATTGAGGAGCGACTACGAAGCAGGGGTTCTCCGATTGGAATTCTGGCTCTGTCAGGATTCCATTCCAGAACTTGAGGTTCTTCCGGTTGTCGCTTCCTTTCCCTCCCGCTCCATGAAGACTGAGGACGAGGGGGTAGCGTTCGCTCTCTTTTACTTCCGGGGCAAAGAGGCGAAACAAAAGACCATCGAATTCCCGAGCCTCGAATATCTCCATGAGCTCCGCTTCGGTATATCGCTTGCCGGAAGGTTTGGGGCCTTGCCGAGCCGCAGCTTTGCTTTTCCCCTTCTTCTGCATTTGAGCCCGAAACGTATCAGCCTCTTCGCGCGTGAGGGTTCCCTCCTTGTTGAGATCAGCCTCGGGAAAACGCGCGAGAATTTTCTGCAACCGCGGATCAGTCGTTTCACCGTAGGAAAGGCTCACTGACGCGGTTAGGAAGAAAAGGACGAGCACTCTCATGCCTCGTTAAACTCCAGAAGGGCGGCGATGTTTCCCCGGGCCGCCTTCATTGCGCGAAGAAATTCCATTCCCTCGCAGTCTCGTTTCGTGATAAAGCCAAGGGATGAAACGACGAGCCACTATTCTACTTTCCGTCACTCTCGGACTGACTGCTTCCCTGTTTTCGCAGGAGGAAACAAAGCTCCCTGCCAAAGAAAATTTTCATCTCTACCTGCTAGTAGGTCAGTCCAACATGGCCGGGCGCGGCAAGGTTACGGAGACAGACAAAAAATCTCACCCACGCGTTCTCATGCTCACGAAGGGCAAGGAGTGGGCGCCTGCGATAGATCCTCTTCACTTTGATAAACCCATTGCCGGGGTCGGCCTCGGGCGCACCTTCGGAATAGAAATGGCAAAGGACAATCCTGACGTCACGATCGGCCTGATACCCTGCGCGGTGGGCGGGTCTCCCATCCTCGCATGGGAGCCGGGCGGATACCATCCATCGACAAAAACGCACCCATGGGATGACATGCTGCCCCGGGCAAAGGCGGCGATGGAGGTGGGCACGCTGAAAGGGATTCTCTGGCACCAGGGCGAGTCCGATTCCAAGGAAGATCTCGCTCCGAAATATGAAGAGCGATTGCATGCTCTCGTGGCCCGCTTTCGCAAAGAGTTGAAGTCGCCGGATGTCCCCTTCATCGCCGGACAAATGGGAAACTGGCCCGAGCGCCCGTGGGACAATTGGAAGAAAATGGTCGACGCAGTGCAACAGGCTCTCCCTGACAAAATTACTAACGCCGCATTCGTCAGTGCCGACGGCCTGCAGCATCGAGACAAAGTGCATTTCGATCGGGCTTCCTACATTGCATTCGGGAAGCGCTATGCGGAGGCGTATCGCAAATTGCGAAAGTGAGTAGCTGCATTTGGAAAAAT
>JAKMGR010000346.1 GCA_022424805.1 Verrucomicrobiales bacterium | reverse complement strand
ACCATGGTGTGTTTGGTAGGGCTAGCGTTGATGATTTTCAGCCCCGTGAGCGCGTAGGTTTCATTGGGTGTTGTCGCGATAGAGATGTTCTCGCCGAGACGAAGGCCTTGAACGACAATCTCGGTTTCCTGTTTATCGTTTAAGAGGATCTGCTCACGAGCATAGATTTCCTCCTTGGTTTTGGGAAGTCTGTCGCCGAGTTCATCGACAATCTTCTGGGACCAGGCGAGCAGCTGCTTATCTGGTGTTCGATACGGTAGCGTCTTGCGAGTTTCGCCCATCGCGATGGATGTAGGTGATTCGTATTCGATTTTCTCATGCGCTTCGATGGCGAGATCGAACATGCCGCTTGCGTATTCCTCGATGGTCCATTGCTGATTGGGATCCTTCCGATCCCAGCTGGCTTCGTAATCGTGTCGCCAGATGTCGCCGCTGCACCCGTGGGACATGGCCGCGACAAAGCTGTCATCATCCGGAGCGATCTTGTTCTTAAGCGCCTTGCAGAAAAGGCCAAAGTAATCGGCGCTGATATCGCGATCTCCGAAGTAATGCATCGAGAAATTCGCAAGAATGCCGAGTGGTTTTCCGTCATCCGTCTTGATCGAGATGAGACGCAGCATCGGGTCTTCCGGTCCAGTCTTTCCGGTAACATTGTCCCAGTTCGATCCGGCATGCATATTGGCGAGGCCAGTAAGGTTGCCGAAGGGGTCCTCAGTCACCTTGCTGGGATGCATCGCCCAACGACGCAGGGCTGTGTATTTGCCGGCATCGATTTCGCCCCAGCCGATTTTCGCGGGCTGCATGTTTTTCAGGGGGGCGAGAATGGCTTCGACCAGTTTCTTCTTCAAAAAGAGCGAGTAGATCGGATCCGCATCTGTTCCCAGCGCCCCCATGCAAGAGCCTGCAGTATGGGTGTGGGTCGCCGAGATCAGAATCCGATCCATTCCGATGTCGGCCTTTTCCGCCGCCATCTTTTTCGCCTCATCGAGAAGGGGGCGAGGCATCATGCAGCTGTCGACCACCACAATCACGAGTTTTTCTTTTCCGTCGGAAAACGCGAACGAGCGCGCGCTGAGCGGTGTCCTGATCTTGTCGACCGAGCGACTCGTCATGCTTCCGTTTACAATGACAGGAAGGGTCTTTGGAGTGACGTCGGTATGGGCAGTGCCAGCAAGAAATTCTGCGAAGGCGATGCCTGAAGATAAGCAGGTAAGGAGGCAAATGAGAAACAAGCGCATGGACTGAGCGTAGGGAGGCAGTCAGCTTTATAGCAAGATCGCTCTGTCAGTATGGTTGGCGTATTTGTGTCAAAGAGCGTCGGCACAGCGCATCCCATCGAGGGCGGCGCTGACGATTCCTCCGGCGAAACCGGCTCCTTCGCCGCAGGGGAACAGGCCCGGCAACTGGGGGTGTCGGAGGCTGCCCGGGTCCCGGGGAATGCGAACCGGAGAACTGGTTCGGGTTTCGAAACCGATCAAGTTGCACTCGTCACTGATGTAGCCTCGCATTTTATTTCCGAAGAGACTCAGGCCTTCTGCCATCCGGTCGGAAATGAAGTCGGGTAGCAATTCGTCGATTCGTGATTCGGCAAGTCCAGGTTTGTAGCTGGTTTTCGCCAGCGTTTTGGAATCGCGTTTTTTCAGGAAATCGATGAGGCGCTGAGCTGGGGCGACCTGACTACCACCTCCGGCGCGCTTTGCGAGTTGTTCCAATTGCTTTTGAAAAACGATTCCGCCGAGAACGCCATGTTGGTTGGTAAGATCCACGATGTCTTCCGGTTCAATAGTGACAACCATGCCGCTGTTGGCGAAGGGAGAGTCGCGCTTGGAAAGGCTCATGCCATTGACGACGACTTCGTCATTCTCGGTGGCAGCCGGGACAATGAATCCACCCGGGCACATGCAAAAGGAGTGCACTCCGCGATTCCGAATCTTAGTGGCGAGACTGTAGCGTGCTGCGGGAAGGAAGAGTGGTCGTTCCTTTCCTCGTTCGTAGTGATATTGCAGGCTGTCGATGAGCGGTTGGGGATGCTCAATACGGACTCCGACGGCAAAGGGCTTTTGCTCCAGCGAAATTTCGTGCCGATCAAGCAGGCGGTATATATCCCGGGCGGAATGACCCGTCGCAAGAATGACAGCGCGGCCCGTGATTTCCTCGGCATCATTGATGACGAGCCCCTGCATTTTTCCTTTCTCGATGAGAAAGTCAGTGACCTTCGCCTCAAAGCGAACTTCGCCCCCGGCATCAATGATGGATTGCCGGATTGCTTTGACGACGTTGGGGAGAAGGTTTGACCCGATGTGCGGATGAGCGTCGATGAGGATACGGGGCGGTGCGCCATGGGCGACAAAGGTTTCGTAAACTTTTCGGACCGGACCGCGTTTGGTGGCACGAGTGTAGAGCTTGCCATCGGAAAATGTTCCAGCCCCTCCTTCACCAAAGCAGTAGTTGGAATCTTCGACAACGCGGCCTTCACGGAGTAGGGGCGCCAGGTCAAAGCGTCGGGCCGAGGCGTCTTTTCCCCGCTCTAGAACGATCGGCTTCCATCCGCGTTCGATTGCTGTTAGGGCTGCAAAAAGTCCCGCTGGTCCGCTCCCGACGATGAGGACGGTTTTAGCCGTGTCATGTATGGAAGGGAGAGAAACGGTTGGCTCGGGTTCAGCTGGAAGTTCGGCATCGAGACCGACTTCGAACCGCAGATTCGCTTTGATCTGCGGTTTGCGGGCATCGATCGAGTGCTTTCTCAATCGCAGCTCGCGTATTCGGGACGGAGGAATGCAAAGCTTGCGGGCGACGGCTTTTCGCTGCGCGCTCTCGTCCTCGGACTGTTCGATTCTGAGGGCGACGTCGACGAGGATGGGTTCGTATGCTTTTTGCTCAGTCATCGCCGCTCGACTTGTCTTCCTCGTTGGAAAAAAGAAAGCCGGTGAGGGGACTTGTAGCCGACGCGGAGCTGGTTGCTTCGGGGATTCCGCCTGATTCGTAGGCGATGCGCCCGGCTTCGACCGCGAGTTTGAAAGCGCGCCCGACTTCGTTGGGATCGTCTGCAATCGCGATGGCGGTATTTACGAGAACGGCATCGGCACCCATTTCGAGCGCATCGGCAGCGTGACTGGGGCGCCCAAGTCCGGCATCGACGACAACGGGCACGGTTGCCTGATTCAAAATGATCTCGATTTGGCGGCGGGTTTCGATTCCGCGGTTAGAACCGATCGGCGCACCGAGAGGCATTACCGTTGCAGTGCCAACGTCCTGGAGGCGTTTCGCGAGGACGGGATCAGCATTGATGTAGGGAAGCACGGTGAACCCCTCCTTAACGAGAATCTCAGCAGCAGCGAGAGTTTCAATTGGGTCGGGGAGCAAGTAGGTAGGATCGGGGTGAATTTCGAGCTTCACCCATTTCGGCAGTCCCGCTGACACTGCAAGTCTCGCGAGTCGAACCGCTTCCTCTGCATTCATCGCCCCAGAGGTGTTGGGCAGGAGCAAATACTTCTCGGGATCGATAAAATCGAGAATGTTCGCATAGGGGTCACTTTCCCCGGACAAGTCGGCACGACGAAGTGCGACGGTGACGATCTCAGTTCCAGAAGCCGCGAGCGCGTCGCGCATCGCTTCGTTCGACGAAAACTTTCCGGTTCCGACCATGAGCCGGGAATCGAAAGTGCGATCAGCAATCTGGAGTTGTTCTGGCACGATTGTAAAAGGGTTAAGTGACGGACTTGACAGGGTTGGCTCGAAGACGCAACCACTTTTGGTCGGAGAACTTTACGTTGTCCCGCATATTCCTCCACCAAAACTGTCTGGAGGGGGCACAAAAAACCTCTCCGTCGTTTCGGAGAGGTCTTTTCGAACTGTGCAAGATCCGAGACGCACATTCCAGAACAACAACCAAGTAATGAGCCTGGAGGCCAACAGCAACCTCATTCGAATTCAATACATGGAGATTACTCTCAATTTCAGGTTGTTGCCTGTAATTCTTGCATTCTCTGGAAAAATAATTGTGGAAATTCTCAAAAACGATCAGGATTAATTCTTGGGAGCGTTCCGAATTTCGGTGAGAAGAACGACTTCTTCGCTCGGGGCGTGCTTTTCTTCCGCTTTCTGCAGAGTTCCCATGAACTTTTTGATCACGAGAAAGAGTACGAAGGCAAGAGCCAGGAAGCTGATGAATGCGGTGATGAAGTTGCCGTAGGTGAGAACGTTCACTTCGCCGATTTTGGACTCATTCTCAAGTAAAGCCCCTTCTGGAACTTCTTCTTTGAGAACAAAGAACTTATCGCTGAAACTAACACCGTCTGTGATACGACCGATGTTCGGCATCAAGATATAGTCGACGAGGCCTTTCACCACGGTTCCGAAAGGTCCTCCGATAACAGTCCCCACCGCCGTATCGACGAGGTTCCCTTTGAATGCGAATTCCTTAAATTCTTTTAAATAGCGCCATGAGGATGGGGATTTTCTGCGGCTGGTTCAAGCTGAACCAGTTTGATCATGCTATAAGAAAATGGCTTTCTGTGACTCCCCAGAGAAACCACTGTTTCTGAACTCAGGATAGCTTGCTTTGGAATTCTTCCACGCTTTTCCAGACAGCAAGCAACGCAAGTACGGCGATTGCGATAACGCTGATCCAGAAGCCCGCGTTGTAGGCTCGCGAAGGGGCGAGTGATTTTGGTAGTCGGCGATAACGGAAATGAACGGTCCCGATGACGACGAGGAGCAAAATTGCTGCTGTGATGGCACCTCCAACCAGCACCATCCAAACGGGATCCTCGAATTGAAAAAACAGGACGGCCCAGAGTGCTGGGAAGAAAAATGCGAGTATCGCAATGGTTCGAGCTCTACTCTTGGGATCCCGATAGTTGATCCAGCCAACCGCACCAAAAGCATCGGAGAACTGTCGGCTCCAGGCAGCCAGCGCCGAAAAGAGGGTCGAGAACAGGACAAAGAATGCACCAACCAGGAAGGCGATCTCGGCCCAGCCACCTAGTGAGTCAGTGTACATGCGAGAGAGAGTTTTCACCATTTCGAAGCCTTTCGGAACGAGTCCCTGAGCATTCAGGATTGCAGCTCCCAGAATGTAGAAGGCGAGCGTCATGAAGGTGTAAACCAGCATGGAAAGGAAAGCGTCCCAATACATGACTCGGATCCAACCTCGGGCGCGCCGATTCCATTCCTTGGAGTCATCGCGGGGTCCAGTCTTTGCGGCGTAGCCTTTTTCCAGCAGCCAGTAGTTGTAGGCCATGATCTCGTCACCGCCGACTCCGGTGATTCCAAATGCAGCGATGGCGACAGCGATATATTCAAGTGGGATTCCGTTCCAGAAGGAAAGGCCAAGCCCGATATCCTTGGCAGAAAACGCGAAGTCGGTAAATTGCACTCCTATAACACAGGCCACTGTGAAAATTGCGAAAAGTCCGATCATGACGAGCGAGACTTTTTCGATGAGCTTGTATTTTCCACGGAAGATCAGAAGCGAAACGACTGGCGCGGTGATACAGACCCAAGCCATGATTGACACTTGTGGGAAGAGAATGTTCAGGACAATTCCCACTCCGCCTATGATGCCGCCGACCTGCAGTGGCTTGATTGACATGAGAACGAGCCAAAGCCATGTCGTCCATCGCCCTTTTCCAAATTTGGGTCCGGGGAGTTGATTGAGTGCTTCGAAGGTTGTTTCGCCGGAATGAATCGCGTGCTTCCCAAACTCCAACTGGACAAAGACCTTTACGAGACAACTCGCGAGGATCACCCACATCGCGACAAAGCCGGCCTCGGCACCAAGAGCAGTGGTCGCGATCAGTTCGCCCGATCCGACGATCGACGCCGAGAGAATGAATCCCGGTCCGAGATGTTTCAGCATGCCCTTGAAAGAGCTCGGTGGCTCTTCGATCTGGGAGGCGTCGAGTTGGTAGGGGTTTTCCACGGCGAATGGAAGCGAGGGTCAGTTGTTGAGTTACTGCGCGGCAGGCTCGGGTGCGGTTGCCGGGTCGGTAATCTGAGGCCAGTCGTCGGTACGGAAAGGAACAACAGGGAGGCCTTCGCGGCTCCTCAGGTTGGCGACAGGGTTCACGGCCCAGGCGTAGCGAACTGCGACTGGACTTTCAACGTCTGGTGATGTGACTTCGACTTTGTCTTTGCCAACGAGTTTGCCGGTCGCATTGTGCCAGATTTTGTCTTCGCCAGCGACAGCGAAGCCAACGGCGTCACGGGTATCGAA
>JAKMGR010000337.1 GCA_022424805.1 Verrucomicrobiales bacterium | reverse complement strand
GTCGATAGAAATGCAGGCATCGGCGTGCCTCTTCCTGATCGCTTCAATGACGGGAATGGTCCGTTCAGTTTCGTCTTTGGTAGAAACTTCGTCAGCTCCCGGGCGAGTTGATTCGCCGCCGATGTCGAGAATCGCAGCTCCATCACTGAGCATTTTTTCAGCCTGGTATACGGCTGCATCGATCGTGTTGTAATTGCCGCCGTCGGAAAACGAATCGGGAGTTACGTTCAATATGCCCATTATCTCACCGCGAACGGAAAGATCGAAGGTATGATCTCGACAACGCCACTCCATCGAAATCAGGCAGGCGGCCTAGCTCAAGGCAGGCTCGAGCGGACGGGACTCTTCCTTTTCTGGAGCATCCATGTCCCGATTCGGCTTTTGCGGTTCCAGACCGAGCTTCTCGAGTAATTTCAAGTCAGCATCGGATTGCGGGTTGCCGGTCGTAAGCAGCTTATCGCCGTAAAAGATCGAGTTGGCTCCTGCAAAGAAGCACAACGTCTGGAGTTCCTCGCTCATTTGCTTGCGCCCAGCGGAGAGGCGGACCTTTGCTCCGGGAATCGCGGTGCGGGCGATCGCGATCATGCGCACGACTTCGAAGGAATCGACCCCTTGTGACTCTGCGAGTGGGGTGCCGGGAATCGGGACGAGAGAGTTGATCGGGACACTTTCGGGCGGGGGATTGAAATTGCTGAGAATCTCTAGCATCTTGAGCCGATCTTCTGTGCTTTCTCCGAGGCCGAGAATCCCGCCAGAGCAGACGGACATGCCGGCATCCTGAACATGGCGGAGAGTATTGAGACGATCCTGGAAAGTGTGAGTCGACACGATCTTTTGGTAGTGCTCGGGCGAGGTGTCGATGTTGTGATTGTAGGCGGTGACGCCAGCCTCCTTCAGCTTCTGCGCTTCGGTTTCTCCCAGTTCGCCGAGTGTGGTGCAGACTTCCATGCCGAGTTCGCTGACACTCTCGACGATATCGAGAACCTGCTCAAAACGCTTAGTTCCGTCGCTGACCCCTTTCCAAGCAGCTCCCATGCAGAAACGGGTCGACCCATTCTCGCGGGCGAGTTTCGCACGCTCCATGATGTCGCATTTTTCCATGAGTCGTTCTGCCTCCACCTCGGTGGTGTAGCGAGCGGATTGCGCGCAGTAGGAGCAGTCCTCGGAGCAACCACCAGTTTTGATACTGAGAAGGGTGCAGAGTTGCACCTCGTTCTCTGGCCAGTTGGCCTCATGGACTTTTCTCGATTTCTGGATCAGATCGAAAAAGGGGAGATCGTAGAGCTGTTTGAGTTCTTCGTATTGCATAGCAAAAAGGCATGAGTGTTTTCCGCAACGATTGTTAAGGCAAATCGCCAGAGGGTCGAAAAGAACGGACCACGAAATCGGCAAATTTCACCTCATTCTTTGGCTGAAAAACGCCTGTTTTCGCGATTCAACCCTGTTTGATCGACGATCTGACCCTGCCAGGTCGCTGAGGTAACAGGGTTGAGTGACAGGATTAACTCGGCCAGCGACCGCCGGGGGACACGAACGGCAGAACCAGTTGTCCGGTCTGCGAGTAATCGGTTTTTCCGATCGCACCTATCATTTTTACTCCGGTCGTGCGTTTCCATGCTGCGCTGAAGGACTCACCGGTGTGACAACCCCAGCTTTTGCAGTAGGCCCCACGCGCAAACGCTTTCCGGCTGATTTTCGTGAGATCAGCTTGGTGGAGAAAGACTTTCGACGCACCGAGGACGTGGTTGCTATAGTCGAAGACGAAACAGTATTTGTTGGAGTGCCCGAAATACTCAAAGCCAGACACTTTGGTCTGGCGGCGATTCTGGCCTGAGTTCACGTAGTTGATGAGTTCCGGCGTCGTGTTGAACCAGACGAGACGAATCTGGTACTTGTCGCGAACACTTTCGACCCAGCTGATGAGAGGCTCTCCATCCTCGGTGGCTCGGGTTACGTAGCCAGGGCGATAGACCAACCAGGTAAGATTGATTTTGTTGTCTGTTGCCTTCTGTAACTGCTGAACACGAATGCGCGCTGTTCGGATAAAGTTTCCCCAGTAGCGGTCGTGGCGATGCTTTTCGCGGCGGTAATTTTCCCAGTAGCGCAGAGCCGGGCCGCCGGAAACGATGATGTATTCATCCTTCGGATCGAGTGCTGCAGAAGCCTTTTCCGCGAAGGGGAAAAGCGCAAGTAGGACGAGCCAAAATGGGATGAATTTCCGTGAGATCATAGCGGCAATTTCGAATCGGAATCTACGGGCAACAGGGGAAAACGCAAGATGCGCTGCTTCGTGGGATTTTATCCGATTCCGAACAGGTCGGTGAATCGATCCCAAATCAGCGCCATCCGATTCTGCTTTTGCTGCTGTTCCTCCAACTCTTTCTGCTGGCGAAGATACTCATCAAAGGCAAGGAGACGCTGGTGATGGCGATTGACTCGACCGACAAACCAACGCCAGTCTTCGCCAGGGCGGCCGTTGTCCATGAGGAAATGCGGACAGTTCTTGTTTGGCGTTGAGTAGCCCTCGCGCGGCCAGTGGTAGTGTGCTCGGATGTTCTCGATCGGAATTTTGTGGTGATACATCAGCGAGGCTGCGAGTTTCGCGGTTCGCTCCATCGTTGCGACCTGATTGTTCCCCTGGTGCTCGCACATTTCGATGCCAATGGAGTAGGTGTTGCCGGGGCCATCGAAATCGGCATGCTCGCCGCGTTCGTCGGTAGGGATGTGCTGGATGACGGTATCGTCCTGTACCGTGAAATGCCAGCAGAGGTAGCCGATTACGCCGCCACGCAGGGCGCCGCGTTTCAAGGCTTTGGCGTGGGCGTATGCATCACCGGTGGGATTCTGGGTGCTGTGAATCGTGATAAACTTTGGTTCCAGCTTTCGTAAGATCCGTCGTCCGTATTTCCCTTTCTGAATCAGGTCGACTTTGATATTCAATTCCTTGTGCGTTTCCTGCGGATTTGCCGGTGTATTAGCAACCGCGCCGAGCTCTTTTTCCCAAAGCGGACTTCTCTTCGGGCCACTCATCTGCGAAGTGGAGTTGCAGGAAGGAAGCGCGGCAAGGATTCCGCCAAACACCAGCAGGGGCACCACAATACGAAATGCGTTCATTAATCGAGTAATTTTGTGTTTCAGTGTCAAAATTTACCGCAAATGGGCGAAGGCCGCAATTTTATTTAGAAAAATTAAAAACTTATCAAATTTAATAATGTGGTAAGTTGAACGGAAACGTTGGATTCGAGCTCGGAAAAGGGGGGGTCAGCGCTCCAGAATCTCAACTTCGTAGCCATCTGGGTC
>JAKMGR010000323.1 GCA_022424805.1 Verrucomicrobiales bacterium | reverse complement strand
TCAGTAATCGAAGCATTAGACTCGGAGGTATAGGAAATCGAGGATTGGTAGACAAGTCGGGAATTTTTTTGGTAGCGGTGGCGCTTGCTACTGAACACTTGAGACGCCAAGCTTCATTTTATGAAACCCCAATCCCGCCGCACGATACTCATTTCCGCAGCAGTCGCTCTCGCCGGATTTCTGGGATTCGAGATTGGCCAACGAACGGTGGAAACGGGAGGATCGCCAGTCGACGGACCGCTTATCGGAATCACCAGCTTGACCAGTGATACCTACGTCCGGGCAATTCGCGAATCTGGTGGCATCCCTATCGTTCTTCCCAATGCCGATGGCAGTGACGAAAAAGTTGATGAGTATCTTGTGCTGCTCGATGGACTACTGATGCCGGGAGGAGCCGATATTCCCCCTTCCGAATATGGCGAGGAGCCCCACGAGACTGTGAAGCTGCTCGATGACGATCGCTACCTTTTCGAGAAAGCGATGGGAACTGCCTGGATTGAAAAAACGGACAAGCCCATGCTCGGTATCTGCCTTGGGGGACAGTGGGTCAATGTTGCCAGCGGCGGCTCGCTCGTGCAGGATATTCCTTCTGAATTCGACGGGCTCAGTCACCGGGATCGGGATCACAAGGTGTTACTGGAACCCGATTCTCGACTCAGCCGAATCTTTGAAACGACTGAGATGGAGGTCAACTCTCTTCATCATCAGGCGGTGAAAAAGCCGGGCAACAATTTGCGAATTGTAGCTCGTTGCCCCGACGGAGTTGTCGAAGCGGTTGAGTCAACCGACCCGAATCGATTTCTCATCGGTGTGCAATGGCATCCTGAAAAACTGATGCCGGAAAATCAGCAGCAGGCGAAGCTGTTGCAGGCCTTCGTCGAAGCGGCGGCCGAG
The DNA here is from genome assembly GCA_022424805.1 of Verrucomicrobiales bacterium. Taxonomy (GTDB): domain Bacteria; phylum Verrucomicrobiota; class Verrucomicrobiia; order Verrucomicrobiales; family DEV007; genus Arctic95D-9. The sequence goes on along the minus strand of JAKMGR010000323.1, from coordinate 1,240 downwards.
GTGCAAGCGGAGCAGCGAAAGAATATGGCGAAGCAGCGGTGAATTAAGGTTTTTTGGGAAACCCGTTCTACACTTCCTTTCAACGCATGCAGCGATTTTTTTGAAAAACATTTAGCATTTTGAACTGTTGTTTATAAGCTGTTCAAATGTACTCAGGTCTTTATCGCGGTGCAGCGGCCTCCTACTCCGAATTTCGGGCATGGGTGTGGTCGCTTGGCCTGACGGAGGATTACGCGGGCCGAGTTCGCGAGCCGCTTCAGCCGGCTGAGGACGAGATGGAAATCCAGGCTCGCTGGGTTGGTGGCGAGTTTGGGCGGGAGTTTACCGGCACCGATGGAGAGAAAATTGAAATCGTGCAATTTGGCCACTGGAATCGCGGCGCAGGTCCCGATTTCACCGAGGCTGCGGTTCGTATTGATGGCGAGTTGCACGGCGGAGCCATCGAAATCGACATGGATGCGCGAAGCTGGGAAAACCACGGCCACGGAGTCAATCCCGATTTTGAAAAAGTGGTTCTTCATGTTTTCACGGACGGGCCATCTCTGAACCGATTCTTTACCCGAACGGATGCCCATCGAAATGTCGTTCAACTCCAGCTTCCGCAATACACCTGGTCGCAAGGGCCGCCCGATTTTCTTCCCGAAGCGTTTCCCGGACGATGTGTCGCACCGCTCGCTTTGATGAGCGATTCGGAGGTCAATTCTCTTCTCCACTCTGCCGCTCATTACCGACTGCAGACGAAAGCACGTCGCCTCGCGGTGATGTCCGACTCAACGAATCCTGAGCAGGCACTTTTTCAGGCCCTCGCAGAAGCCCTCGGTTTTGGTCCGAACAAAACGGCGATGGCAGTGTTGGCTCAGCGGTGCCCGATTAGAGATCTGCGAAAGCTGGATCGAGTGGAGCGCGATGCACGGCTATTCGGTGCCGCCGGTTTTCTGGGAGCGGATGTCATCGAGTCTACGTCGGATACAGAATCCCGAACCTACCTCCGCGAGTTGTGGAACTGCTGGTGGAAAATCCGGGATTCCGTCGAGCCGACCCGAAAACGGGCCATTCCCTGGCGAGTTTCGGGCAATCGTCCGCTCAATCATCCCCAGCGGCGTATCGGGGCACTTTCCGCTCTTGTCGAATCGTGGGCCGACCTTCTCGATTTGTGGAATCGCCCTGTGAACAAGTTGGAAAAGCATGTGAATAACTTGTGGAAAACTCTCGAACATCCCTTCTGGGAGCATCACTACAC
>JAKMGR010000316.1 GCA_022424805.1 Verrucomicrobiales bacterium | reverse complement strand
CCGCCTACCATTGTCATTGTCGGGGTGATATTGCGAATCTCATCCAACGGGACGGACAGGTAGTCGCGATCCAGGACGATGAGGTCAGCGAATTTTCCTGCTTCGAGGCTGCCAAGATCTTTTTCTTTGAACAGGAGATAGGCGTTGCTGCGCGTGTGCGCGATCAGTGCCGCTTCGCGTGAAACAGGGTTGTGTATGGATGTTGTGTCGGGGAAAACCTTGCCGCTTGTGACCCACCAGAGGGTATGGAATGGATTGACCGTTGCTACGACGGTGCCGTCGGATCCGAGCCCCCAGGTAATGCCGCTTTCCTCCATCCACGAAACTGGAGGGGAATCCTTTCCGTCAACGGCCGGCTTAGCAGTTTTGTTGTGAACAGCCAGGGTGAAACCGAGGTCACGGGCGCGTTGGATGGTCTCTTTGGAAATGAGATCACAATGAGCGAGAGTCCAGCGGAGGTCCTTGACTGGATGACTGGCGCCGAGACGTTCCCCGATGTTGAGAATCTCTTGCGCGGTGTTGTCCTGCATCGCGTGCTCATGGATGTGCCAGCCTCCTGCCGCGGCTGCTTCTGCCAGGCGCTCAAATTGCTGCCACTGATCACGGCCGAACATGCTCGCCCGCATGGTGCTGTCATGTACCGGGCTGTAGACATGTTCGCCCATGCCAATGAGCCCAAACCAGTCACTATTGCTTCGGGGGGAGGTGGAAGCAATCAGTTCAACCGTATCATTCACTTCGTTGGCGTTGTAGGCCTGATAGCGAAGGGTGTGAAAAACGCGAATGGTGAGTTTGTTAGACTGTTGCAGTGACTCGATGGGAGTAAAGTTGCCATCGGATCCGCGGCCAACATCGTAGACGGTCGTGAGCCCGAGCTGGTTGAGGTAGGCGTTGAAGTAGGCGGCATCTTCGACGCGCTGGGCCTCACTGCGCTCGGGGAGATTCTGGAGTGCGGCGTTGATCGTTCCGCGGGCGCCCCCGGAAGAGCGGCCCGAGCTTTTGCCTCCTTTAGATCTTCCTGACGAACCCTTGGAACTTCTCGAAGAACCTTTGGAAGAGCCGCGAGTGCTACCGCTGCTTCCAGTGGATCCTATTTCAGCTGCCGCAAGAGAATTCATGTAGGCCCGTGAATAGGACTTTTGGAGAAAGACAGGATTGTCTGGGGCCGCAGTATCCAGTTGCTCGGTGGTGAATCCACCTTCTCCATCTGAGAATTGTTGCTCGCTCCAGCCCCCAGCAACGAAGACCCATTCGCCCGGACCAACTTCTTTCGCTTTGGCAGAGATGATTCGAAGCGCTTCATCGCGATCGGTGATGCCATCGATGCGGGCTTCGAACCGCCAGCGGGACGCGCCGCGCATATAGTGCAGGTGATTGTCGATCAGGCCGGGAATGACAGTCCTCCCCTTGAGGTCGATCCGTTGCGTGCCCGGCCCGGCCAGTGCGCTGATGGTCTGTGAATCACCGACGGCAGAAATACGTTCGCCCGTAACTGCGAGGGATTCCTCCGTCGAAAAGTTCTCATCAACCGTGAGAATCTTGCCGTTGAATAGTATCACGTCCGGCGCTTGCGCCTTGAGTGAAGCGGCAACGCCGAGGCAGAAAAATGCGAGAGTGATTCGAGTCAAAACGGAAGTCGCTAGCATGAGAGGGCCAAGGGGTTGAGTTAGATTTGAAGATCAGTTAAAAACCAAAAATTTAGTTTTGCAATCATAAAAGAACTAATTTTTTAGTTTTTTATCAGGGAAACTGGGCTTCTATAGGAGACGACAATGAGTGATCAGGAACTGAGCCGGCGAGAGCGACAAATCATGCGTGTGATCTACCGGATGCGCCATGCCACCGTGCAGGAGGTGAAGGATGAACTGGATGATGCACCTTCACTCAATGCGGTTCGCACTCTGATTCAGATCCTGGAAACGAAAGGGCACTTGAAGCGAAAGAAGGAAGGGCGTGAGTTTGTTTATTCCCCGACGAAGAATCGTGTTTCGGCCGGCGTGGCCGAACTGCAAGGCGTGCTCGATACCTTTTTTCAGGATTCCATCAGCGAAGCCTTGGCCTCTCACCTGACCCGCAGGGGCGATAAGATTTCCGACGAGGAGATTGATCGCCTTGCTGAATTGATTCAGGATGCCCGGGAAGTATCTGACAAGAAAGCCTGATAGTTGAGATGAACTGGACCGACAGCCTCGATTGGATTCTGCGAACTTCCCTGGGGATGTTGGCAGTGGGATTGCTGGCTTTCTGCTTGAGGAAGAAGCTCTCTTCCTCTCAGCGATTTGTGGTGTGGGGAGGTTTGTTTGCTTTTGTGGCGTGTACCTTTCCGTTCCGGGGGGAATTCCCGCAATGGACGTTGTCGATCGCCAGGTGGATGCCGAATGCCTGCAAGGGAGCGCTCGAATCGCTGACGCCGTTGGTGGAACAACCGGTTCAGGAATGGCTGGGGCAGACCGGTCAGTTTTCGACTGTTTTTGTGGTGTGGGGGATTGTGTCTGCGCTACTATTAGGGCGTTTGCTGTTGAGTCTTATCATTCTTTCGCTTCATGGGAGCAGGGGGCATGGTGATAAAAGGGCGAGAGAACTGCTGAGGTCCTTGCAGAACGAATTGGGGATTCAACGTCCGGTTCGTCTCGTGGTTCACAAAGGCAGTCCGATGACCTGGGGGATTCTTCGGCACTGCGTTTCTTTGCCAGAAAGCTGCCGCGACTGGAGCGATCAGCGACTTGAGTTGGCGCTGCGACACGAAATGGCCCACATTCAGAGGTGCGATGCACTTTGGTTGTTATTAAGCCAGATGGCTTTGGCCTTGTTGTGGTTCCACCCAGTTATGTGGCTAGTCGCTGGATGGATGCGCCGGGAACGCGAGATGGCTGCTGATGAACTCGTGATCCAGTCCGGAGCCGGGAAAGCCGACTATGCTGAAGTGATCCTTTCGTTTTCGCGATCCCAACGCGCGCGTCAAACCGCGTTGGCCATGTGCGGAATCGTTTCTTCGGGCAAGGGGTGTGTGTTGGAAGCCCGGATTCGGAATGTGCTTGGTTCGGGAAGAGGTCTCTCCGGTATCGGAGGGCCGTTTCAGATCCTGATGGTGATCGTAGTGATCAGTCTGATGACTGTGTCGCTTTCGTTCGCCGTCTCCACCGATCTGGAGAAGAATTGCCGACGCGGTTCTTCGAGTTGTGTGAGGTAAGCGGTCAGAGTAGACGGAGAAATTTGTGTAGCGACAGACGACGCGACTCCGGCAGAGTATCTCGAAGGGATGCTGCTGCACAATGGAGTTTTCGGTGATGGAGTATGTCTCGAAGGAATCAGTGATGCTCGAAACTCCCTCGTGATTTCACAACCCTATATTCGGGGTAGTATCCCGGAGCGCTCCCGCACAAACCAGTTCGTTGAGCAGATAGGCTTCGAGCAAATGGCTGACGGCTTCTGGTTCAGTCAGGAGCGAAGTGTGGCAATCATGGATACCAAACCAGCCAATTTCATTGAAACAGAGGACGGCGGCGTTCATTCAATCGATGTGGCTATTTTTGAGCCCACGCGCGTCATGATTGATCTGTGGAGCTAATAGCGATCCTGGTTGGCGGCATCTCCTACACAGGGAGAACATTGACTGGGAAGAAAAAAATGTGGCAGGTCGGAACGCCACCGGAAGTCTAGTTGCGACGCTAGGCAACCGCCTCATCAAAACCGATCCCGCACCCCATCCAACCCGAGGGCCGCAAGCGGCTTGAATTTTAGCCATGAAAAAGAGGGGTCGGCCTTCCGATTCGAACCCAACCTACTACTCATCAGAACTCATAGCGCTCGAAAGATGTTTCAAAAGAGAATGTCCCGACTCCGTCGTATCATGCCCGAATTTTTTAGCCAGCCCGACACGCAGATCACAAGTTTCCGGCCCGACCAGCCAATAGTCATGCTCGGAATTAGAGAGAGCTTCCCACGACCCAGATCCGCCATTCGCCGCCCGCCGTTTCTTCGTGCTTCCATCTTCGCCCTGCGGGTGTCGCAGGAC
>JAKMGR010000310.1 GCA_022424805.1 Verrucomicrobiales bacterium | reverse complement strand
CTCGATCAACGGCAGCGGATTCTTGAGTTGGGACAACGCATGACGATGGGACCAGTGACGGATCCCTCCAGCGGAAAAGCTCCGCAAAGCGAACCCCAGCGCAATAGCGAGTGGGGCCTGGGTTATTAAAATTATCGTAAACCCTGTCTTTTCTCCCGTAATAACCGTCGAACTTTCGGCGTAGTAAAGAGGGAGACAGGCGCTAGCGCCCAGCATTTCCTATGGGAAAAACCCGATTATTATCTTGCAGGAATACTTGATATTTCATAAAAGTTAACCGATTACAGAAAAAGCCGGACTTTTTTGATTACACTTTTATTGAACAGATATAGAAACCGACTCACTCACACGTCAGGAAAGCGGTGAAAGCTCATCGAGTTGACCACCTGACCGGCCAAACGTTACTAACAAAGGAGAGCCCTATCTGCCTCGTCAGAATTCAGCTCTGCCCAAGCCGGCACGGACCCTTATCGCACTCCTGAATCCAACGTTTTTCGGAGAATATCAACGAAGGCAAATTCCTTCAATATTAGCAACTAAAGCGTCACGATCCGCTCTACCACACTCAACAACAACGACCATGGCCAACTTAGAAATGGATGGGGGAATCAAGATCTACCTTCGGGAGATCGGAAAAACCCCACTGCTCACCAGAGAAGAAGAGGTTCAACTCGCCGATCGAATTAAGGTCGGCGACAAGGAAGCTCGCGCCCACATGATTAAGGCAAACCTGCGCCTTGTCGTAAAAATCGCGCAAGACTACGCCAACTATGGACTTCCGCTCCTCGATTTGATTTCCGAGGGAAACATTGGTCTGATGAAGGCTGTCGAACGTTTCGATCCAAATAAGGGCGGAAAGCTCTCTACCTACGCTGCCTGGTGGATCAAGCAGTCGATCAAGCGAGCTCTGGCCAACCAGAGTAAGACGATTCGTCTGCCTGTCCATATGGTCGACAAAATTTCAAAAATGCGCCGCGTTGCGATGGTTCTTTCCGAGGAACTGGGACGCGAACCAACGGATGAGGAACTTGCGGAAGAAATCGGTATCGACCGAGCCAAGCTTTCTCACCTCAAGTCCGCCGCCCTTCGTCCCGCATCGCTCGATGCTCCCATCAGCGACGACGACAACACGGAGTTTGGTGAAATCATTGGTGACGAGAAAGCACAGACACCGCTTGAGCTTCTCAGTCACAAGAACATGCACATGCAGCTCGATGACCTTCTCGAGGTTCTCGACGAGCGTGAGCGCAAGATCATCGACGCTCGATTCGGCCTTGCCGGTCATAAGCCGAAGACGCTCGAGGAAGTTGGACAGGCGTTCGGCGTGACTCGTGAGCGAATCCGTCAATTGCAGAACATTGCCCTGAAGAAGCTTCGCCGCGCTCTGCAGAAGAGAGAAGATCCCGGTCCGCGCCCGCTGCGCAAAGCAGGTGAGGAAGACGACGAAGATTTTTTCTCCGACCGTGAGGAAGCCGCGATGGCAATGTAATAGCAGAGTCGATTTCAATTCTTTACCAAAAAGCCGCTTCCGAATTGGGAGCGGCTTTTTTCTTAGCTGGCGCCTAATCCTGCCGAATTTTCTTCCAGCGCTTGTGCATCCAGATCCACTGTTCCGGATGGCGGAGGATAATTCGCTCTAGCACCTCGTTGAACCGTTTCGTATTGCGACTGATGATATCCCGGGTGCGCCCTTCGGTCTCCACCTCCACCGGCGGCTCGAAGCGAAGGACATGCTTCCCATCCGCCTCTCGCCAGCTGGAAGCTGGAATGACTGGCGCCCCCGTAAACTGGGCCAGCACGGAAAGGCTCTTGAAGGTGTGGGCCTGATGTCCGAAAAACTCCGAAGGAATACCGTATTTCTTTACCGTGAACTGATCGAAGATCGAAACGACAATCTCGTTCTGCTCGAGGAGGTCGAGAATGTCATCAAGCGATCCCGCCTTATCCAGGGTTCCAAATCCCGCTTTGCGAAAACGCCGCATCACAAAGTCATTAAACCACTTCGGCTTTAAAGGACGGCGAATAAAATGAAAGAGGCCGTGGTATTCTTCAAACTGGGAAATGCCAGCAACCGTGGAAACCTCCCAGTTGCCAAAGTGCCCCGTCAGCAAGAGAACCCCTTTCCCC
>JAKMGR010000291.1 GCA_022424805.1 Verrucomicrobiales bacterium | reverse complement strand
CATCAAACCGACCGCTGCGGAAGAACGACTTCTCAATCATCGCGGTATCGCCGCTGTGTTTTCGGACTACGCCGATCTCAAAGCCAGGATCCACGACGAATCACTCGGACTTACTGCGGATCACATTATCGTCCTTCAAAATGCCGGTCCGATCGGCGCGCCGGGCATTCCGGAATGGGGCATGCTACCGATTCCCAACTACCTGTTGAAGCAGGGTGTGCGCGACATGCTGCGAATCTCCGATGCTCGCATGAGCGGAACCAGCTACGGAGCATGCGTACTCCACGTCGCCCCGGAATCTGCGATCGGCGGCCCCGTTGCGCTGGTTCAGGATGGCGATTTCATCGAAGTCAGTGTCAAGGAGCGCCGTATTCATCTTGACGTTCCCGACGAGGAATTGGCCAATCGAAAAGCAGACTGGAAGCCGCGTCCCGATCGCCACACGCGAGGCTACGGCCGTCTCTACGCCGATGAAATCACCCAGGCTCCAGAAGGCTGCGACTTTCGTTTTCTCCACAAAGGCGACGACGCTCCAGAGCCCGATATTTTCTAACCGAATCCGCTTTTCTCCTGCGTCGATTTCGCGTTACGATTCTGACGAATGGCCGCTCCTGAAAACAATGACACGGAACCACCGAAGTCGACGATATATATCGTTACTTCCGCCCTGGTCGCTGCGGCATCACCTGAATACATGATCGAGGGCGAACTCGATTTCAGCGAGCTTGTCGATCTGACCGCTTCAAAGACCAGCTCCCTCCGTCAGAACATCGAGTCGAACGGCGCCGAAGCAGAAGCTCTTGAAGCCGTCCGAGAACAGCTTCTCGCATCGTCTGAACACGCTCCGTCGCGCTTTCTCCCCGACGGAAAAAATACGGATTCCTGGAAAAAACCTACAGTCAGACTCAAACTCGTCCTGACCAGTGAGTGATTCGGTTCGCAGTCACTCCGGCAGTCGATCCGCTCTTCGACATCCCGAGATCCTGATTGCCCCGGGAATCACCTTTGTTGCTGTGTTACTTCTTCTCGGCGTGGCAAGAGTTTACGATCGACTGCCCGTTCAGCCTTCCGATTGCACGTTCCGTGAGCGCCTTTCCATTCCTTGCGCCGGGTGTGGCGGCACCCGTTCCATGAAAGCACTCTCTCGCGGGAACATTACTGCTGCGATCCGCTTTCACCCAGCTGCCGTAGTGGGCGTTTGTGCTGCCTTTCTCTGGTTCGGCCGCAGTCTTTTCCGCTATCGCGGGGGAGAGGAACCGAGAAGTCCTCAACAAGTCAATCGCGACCTCCTACGCGGGGTCATCGTCGTTCTATCCATCGTATTTCTCAATTGGATTTACCTGATCTTCTTTCTCCCATGACCATCGATCTATCCAACCAACACGCTGTCATCACCGGTGCGGCTCGCGGAATTGGCGCCGCGATCGCTACCGCCTTTGTCGATGCAGGAGCCTCGGTGCTCGCCCTGGATGCCGACGCGGAAGCCCTATCCGAATCCCAGAAATCCAGCCCAGATCAAATCGAGACCTGCCCAGTCGATGTCTGTGATTTCGAAGCATTGCAAAAGATCGCCTCAGACCGCCCCGTAGATCATCTCGTCTGCGCCGCGGCAATTGGCTCAGGCGTTGGCGGCTTTCCCTTCTGGAATCTAACACCCGACGACTGGAACCGCGTCGTCGAAGTCACCTTGATGGGAACGGTGAAAACGATTCACGCTTTTGCTCCGCAACTCCTCGAGGGAGAGACCAACCGGAAATCCGTGACCCTTCTCGCCTCGGTCGCGGGCCAGATTGGTTCCCAGACCGACCCTCCCTACAGCGCCAGCAAAGCTGCAGTGATCAATTTCGCACAATGCGCAGCCAAGGATTTCGCAGCTCACGGAATACGGGTGAATACACTCTCCCCCGGCATGGTAAAAACAGCGCTCAATCGTTCCGTTTTCGAGGCCAACAAGGAGACTCCCGACCAGTCCTTCGAAGAATGGAGCGCGGAAAAAATTGGCAAGATCGCGCCTCTCGCCCGCTGGCAGGAAGCGGATGAATTCGGTGCCATGGCAGTTTATCTCGCGAGCAATTACGGAAAGAACATCACCGGCCAAACTTTGAATATCGATGGTGGCCAAGTGA
>JAKMGR010000587.1 GCA_022424805.1 Verrucomicrobiales bacterium | reverse complement strand
ATGGTGTGTTGATCGATGGAAATCGCGTCACCTTGAAACAGGGCGAGAATGACTTGGTTTTGAAAGTGATCGATCACAAAAAGGGCTGGCGATTTACTTGCGCCTTCACTTCAGATGGCAAACCGGTCGAGGGATTGACGTTCCGCACGGAATAGTTTATGCGCGTGTTTCAGCTTATCTCTTTAGTGTGCCTCCTGGCTCAAATTGCCGGTCAGGCTACCCAGCCCAACGTCGTCATCCTCCTCGCCGACGATCTCGGCTGGAAGGATCTCCGTTGCTATGGCGGCCCGGTAAAAACGCCGACGCTGGATCGATTGGCGGGGAGCGGGGCTCGGTTCACCGATTTTCACTCCGGCGCCGCAGTATGCTCGCCATCTCGGGCCACGATCCTGACGGGGAGGCATCATGTTCGAACAGGCGTTTATAGTTGGATCAACGATCACGACCAGAACTCGCACCTGCTCGAACGCGAGGTGACGATCGCGGAGGTTTTGAAGGCAGAGGGCTATGCAACGGCGCACTTCGGCAAGTGGCATCTCGGCTTGCCCTATCGTGGTAACAAAAAGCCGACGCCGAGTGATCATGGATTTGATTACTGGCTCGCCACGCGCAACAATGCGGGTCCAAGTCATCGGAATCCGGGCAATTTTATTCGAAACGGTGAACTGGTTGGCGAGCAAGAAGGCTATGCCTGTGACCTCGTGGTGGAGGACGCGATCCGATGGCTTGATGAGGAGCACGATCCAGAGAAACCGTATTTTCTCAATGTCTGGTTTCACGAACCACACGCCCCGATCGCTGCGCCGGACGAAATCGTGGCTGACTATGTAAAGACAACAGAACCGGGCGCGGTATATTCAGGAACGATCGATAACACTGACCGGGCTATCGAAAAGTTGCTGGCGCGGCTCGACGAAAACACGTTGATCATCTATTCCTCGGACAACGGGAGCTATCGAAGGGATCGCGTGGGAGAGCTGCGCGATATCAAAGGCTCGAATTTCGAAGGCGGGATTCGCGTGCCGGGAATTTTTTCGTGGCCGGGACGGATTCCCGGGCGGCGGGTGATTGATGAACCGGCGGGACTGATCGATCTGCTGCCAACCATCTGTGGTCTGCTTGAAATCGCCCCGCCGGAGGGAGTGCATCTTGATGGCGCTGACCTGACACCGCTGCTCACTGGCAGATCGGACATGCTGGAGCGGGAGCAACCACTGGCATGGATTCTGCCCTTGTCAGGGTATCCGATCGCGATTCGTGATGGGCGGTTTGCGTTGCTGGGACGGAAATCTCGCGAGTATCCGCGCGACAGGGAGGCGATGGCTGACCTGATGAAGCAAATGGAAATGGTTCTCGAAAAAAGCGGCGACCCCGATCCAAAGGCGACGATCAAGTCGAACCTGTTTGAAGGATTCAAGGATGCGGAGGCAGAGAAGCTACGTGGAGCATGGATTCGTCATAACCAATTTCATGAGTCGTGGATTCCGGCGATCAAGGCGATGGAATATGAGGGGTTCGAGCTTTACGATATGAAAGCGGATATAGCGCAGACGAAGAATTTGGCGAATGAGCTTCCGGAGGTCTACGAGCGGCTGAGACGGCAGCTGCTGGAGATTACGGCAGACGTGATGGCGGAGGGGCCGGACTGGAGTCAGGCAAAACAATGAAATCCACTATCTCCCAGTTTATTTTCGTTTGGCTCGGCGTCCATGTTCTGCCTGGGTTATGTGCGTTTGCTTTCGAACCTCATGTTACCCCTTTGATCGACGCCTCCTGCATCGAGTGCCACGACAGTGATACGAAGACCGGCCTGAACTTTGAAGAGCTGTCATTCGAACTCGATAATCCCGCGTCGTTTCGGATGTGGGAAAAGGTGTTCGACCTCGTCGAGTCCGGCGGGATGCCACCGGAAAAAAAGCCGCGACCTGATCCCGCTTTGAAGAAGGCCGCGCTCGATTCGCTTCATCAAAATCTGCTCGAAACAAGCTTGGCGAATCAGAAAGAGAACGGTCGCACGCCTGTTCGGCGTCTTACACGAACCGAATATGAGTATACTCTCTACGATCTACTCGGCATCGGTGGAGATATTACCTCGAAACTACCTCCAGAGAATCATACTGCGATCTTCGACACTGTCGCAGCAGTCCAGGGGATTTCGACGGTCCACATCCGTAGCTACCTTGCCGCAGCGGACTTCGCCCTGGACGAGGCCATCGAACTGGGGCCGCGTCCAGCAATGAAACCTCGTCTGATTGACTACCGGAATCACTCCTACCAGCAAATGTGGTTCAAACGCGAACTGCGCCGCGGCGGGAATACTGTGCTGAGAACCGATGATGCCTTTGTCACCTTCGACGGCCGGCCCCATACAACCCAAACCAATAATATGGGTATTCACTTTCCAGTAGCAGGGCGTTACCGAATCTCCGCGGAAGCATACGCCTACCAGGCAGAAACGCCGGTGACCTTCTGCATTTACCGCGGCAACGACCTTGCGGGAAAGGCAGATTTAATCGGGAGTTGGCAGCTCGACCCGGGGCAATCGCGCCAGGTTGAACTCGAACACTATTTTACTCCGGGAGACTATTTCTACCTTGCTCCGGCGGACCTTGATGAGATGCCGGATGGCAAGACAGTCTTCAGTTACGGGGCCAGGCAGTATCCAGGTGAAGGCCTCGCGATTCGCAGGCTAACGCTGGCAGGACCAGTAGAAAAGCAATGGCCACCAGAGCGAACTCGCAGTTTGCTGGGAGAGGTTGGGTTTCAATCCGGCCCCGGAGGTAAACACAAAATCATCCTTCGCGACAAACCGCGTGCCCGGGTCGCGGATGTGGTCAGTCGGATCGGCCCCCAAGTTTTTCGACGCCCACTTGAGGATGACGAAGCCGGCAACTGGGTAGCGCTCGCCGAACCTGTGCTAGCCGAGAAACGCGGATTCGAAGAGGGACTGCGGGTCGTGCTGAGGGCCATGTTCACTTCGCCGGAGTTTCTCTACCTTCAGGCTGGGTCCGGTGAACTCGATGATCATGCACTGGCAACACGGCTGTCGTATTTCCTTTGGAAAAGCCTGCCAGACGACCAGCTGTTTCTC
>JAKMGR010000261.1 GCA_022424805.1 Verrucomicrobiales bacterium | reverse complement strand
ACCGAAACCCCTTCGTGAACGCCGCCGAACAGAGACTGGTTTTCGTCGATTTCGAGATTGAGGGCCACTCCGGCGACCCACCAGTCGATTTCTCCATCAAACTGATCGACGATCGTGTTTGTCGCGTCGGAGAGATAGTTTGTATTGTGAAGCTCGACCCGCTCGTGGCGAACGCCGGGAGTCACGGTGAGGTTTCCGATCTCCATGGAATCCTGCACCCAGAAAGCTGTCGCATTGGACTCCTGAAAACGATTCCCTCCCGAGCCGGGACCGAGATCATTGATGATGGGAGCACCGCCGCCAATGAGCACATCCGTGTTTTCCTGAAAGCGACGGATGTTGTCTTTGTGCTTGCGCACGCCAAAATCGATCGTGTGATCGATGAGGTTGGTTTCGATGCGATATTCTCCCGTGAACTGCACCCCGTAGGACTCGTATTGCCGCGCGTTGTGGCGGTAGTTCAGCGTTCCGGGTTGAGCTCCCTTCAGAGTGCTAAGGTCGGTTGCAAGGCCTGTAGGCCCGAGCGTGTTGTGCAGGGAGTTTCCATTCACCCCACGGATCTTGAACCAATCGCGCTCGAACTGGTTATAGTATCCCGCGACTTGAATATCGAAATCGTCGTTGATTGCGATGCTGTGCTTCAGGTAGGTGCGGTGATGCTGTGTCTGGATATTGTCAAGGAATGACCCTGCGTAGCGACGGTAGGGATTCATGCGGAAATCACTCTCTGTCAGGCCTAGGTAGGTCTCATCGGCATCGACATCAGAGAAACCGTATTTGAACTCGATGCGCTGATCGAGAGCTGTGTTCGGTTCCCAGAAAAATTTCACCATCGGCTCGATGACCCCGTAGCCGGTGTCGTTGGACGAAGGAATACCGATGCCGGGATCGATCGTGCGGAATCCATCGGAATGCTTGTAGTAGAGCTCGGCGAGATAACCGAAACGTCCACCGGATGCCGTGTCAAAGGTATTTCCGTAGTGCGAGTGCGCTTGAAAGGTTTTGTTGCTACCGTAGGTGGTGCGCAGGTAGAACTGCTCGATCTCCGGAATCGGAGTCGACAGGTAATTGATGACACCGCCGGTCGTGTGAGGTCCATAAGCGATCTGGCTGGATCCTTTCAATACCTCGACACCTGCCATGCGAGCGACGTTGGGGGAATAGTAGGCGCTCGGTGCCGCGTATGGGGCCGGGGCCTGGAGTATTCCGTCCTCCATGATCGTGATTTTTTCTGAACGCGTTCCATCAACGCCACGGATCGAGATATTGGGGAAAAGTCCCGCTCCATCTTCTTCCCTCGCATAAACGCCGGGAACTTTGGCGAGAACGCGATTTACGTTGGTATAGTTCTGGTCGCGGATATCGCCTTCTGTGATGAAAAATCCAGATCCGGGAAGTTCAAATGTTTCTGCTGCTCCGCCCGTGATGATTTCCGGTTCGATCGTGTCGTAAACTGTTACCTCGACGGGGCGAGTCGTTGTCGCACGTTGTACGGTCTGGGTCGGTGTCGGAGCGCGCGCAGGTTTGGGAGTAGACTCGACCACGGTCATATCAAGCTCGCCGGTTTGGGCAGAAAGCGCAGACGAATCAATTTCGTTTGTCGCATCGTCGATTACAGGAGCAGTGCTGGTGTGACTATCCTGGGAGTGCGAGAGCACTGGTAGCAGGCAAAATGCAACGGCGAGTAGTCTTCCATCTCTCCGGTAGGAGGAGGTTGGCTGGCGGTTTGAAATTTTCATCGGTAAGTTGGCAAACTTCCACTATTGAGAAAGCGTCTCAAAAACAAAGAACCCATAATGAGACAGCGTCTCAAATGCAAGAAGGAATTTTGAAGAATGACGTTTTTTCTCTCCAGTGGCTAGAATGATGAACCTGGATGAGAGCTTGGCTGTTTCCATGAGCCATACTCGGTAGAACAAAGTCAACATGACGACTTTTCTCGACAGCGGCACTAGTTCTGACAGGATGTCGAGATGCGAAGTGGACTCGTAATCACGGTGCTCGGTATGGTCGCCCTGAATGCGATGTCAGTGCAGGCGCAGTTTCACAAGAAAACGGAGAGTGGGTCCACCGCCGTAGTGCTGGCTCCTAAAGTCGGCAAGGACCTTACCGACTTGCCGAAAAATGTGTCATTTGAAAGGGTTGGATTTCCGTTTTCGTAGATTTCGAGAGTACGCTGCTTCGGCGGAGTCGCAGTTTTGCCCAAGCGATAGATCGAGCAGGCGCGCTATGATGAGATGGCGATTCGCCATGCCGAGCTCCCGCTTTTACAGGATCTTATTTCTGG
>JAKMGR010000225.1 GCA_022424805.1 Verrucomicrobiales bacterium | reverse complement strand
TCGCGAAACGTGCCAAGGATTTCTCAGGTGCCGATATCAAAGCGGTTTTTGATCAGGCCATTGAAGCGTCTCTTGGTGAGGCGATGGAATCTGGAAAAATTGTTCCTGTTACGCAAAAGCAACTCGTTAAAGCAGCTAAGGCCGTTAAGCCGAGCACGCGGAAGTGGTTCGAGAGCGCCCGGAACTACGCTCTCTACGCCAATCAAAGCGGCCTTTACGACGAGATTCTCGAGTATCTGGGAATCAATAAATAGGCTGCGATGAGCGAACTTTCCCATGGAATTCTTCTGCAGGAGCAGGGGAAAATGGAAGAGGCGGAAGCCTGTTTTCGCAGTGTGCTGGCTCAGGAACCGGAGAATGATTTCGCCTATAATCGGCTCGCCCTTTGCTTGCTCGATCAGGAGGGCAAGAAGACTCTCGCACTCGATTCCATTGGGGAAGCAATTCGAATCCAGCCCGAATATCCTTTTCATCATGCCATCAAGTCGCTGATTCTTGCTAGCTTGCGGAGAGGGAAGGAGGGGCTGGAGGCCTCCGATGTGGCCATCGCCCTCGATCCGGAAGACAGTTTTTCCCTCGCGACCAAGGCAAATGCCTACTGCGCGATGGATCGCTGGGCTGAAGGTGAGGAGTGGAGCCGTCGGGCCCTCGCTGCTGATAGTGATAACTCGATGGCAGCAAATTTGCTGACCCATACCCTGCGAATGCAGGGGAAGTCAGATCTCAATGCTATCGCCGTCGATCAGATGCTTGCGGCGAATCCCGAAAGTGACATCGCCCACATCAATGCTGGATGGACCGCGCTGCAGCGTGGGGACCATCGCAAGGCCGAGGAACATTTTCGAGAGGCGCTTCGACTCGATCCGAATTGCGATCATGCTCGCGAGGGCCTCGTTGAGTCCTTCCGTGCGCGGTCTCCGCTATACCGGGCCTACCTTTCGTACTGCTTTTTCATGCAGAGGTTTACGGGTGGAAAACAGTGGATGATCATCATCGGGATCTACCTGGGTTATCGCTTCGCGAGCAAGGCCCTGCAAAAAGTTAGCCCGTTGCTTGCTGGAGGCTTGACGTTTCTATGGCTCGCACTCGTGATGTGGGTATGGCTTGCTCCGGGAATTGGCAATCTCCTGATATTGCTCGATCGAAATGCCCGGCTCGCATTGCGCAGCAGCGAAAGGGCGCAAGGGATCGCGATCGGAGGCGGATTGATTCTCGGGCTGATCGCGATTGGCGTCGGCTTTGGTTTTGATGCGTCACCTGCGATTCTCGGAGGCTTCGGTTTGTTGATTTCGACCGTTCCGGCGTCACTGACCTTCGCCAATGAGTCCGTGCCCGGCCGCATAGTATTTGGTTCCATAACCGCATACATCTATCTGGCTACGATAGGGATTGTTGTGCTGGAAATGATGAATCAAGGGAGAGAACTCCATGCGGCGGTGATGCCTCTCGGAACCATTGGCGTCCTTGCTGCTGTGATCTGCACCTGGCTGGGGAATGTCCCGGCACTTCGCCGAAAGAAGGAAATATAAGAAAAGCCGGACGTTTCCGCCCGGCTTTTCCAAAAAAGTTAGAGAAGAAAGCCCTTAGCTCTCTTTCTTGCCCTGCTCTTTCACGTTTGTGGCAGCTTTGCCGAGACGTCCGCGGAGGTAATTAAGCTTCGCACGACGAACTTTTCCGCGCTTCACAACCTCGATCTTTGCGAGTTTGGGGGAGTGAACCTGGAAAACACGCTCAACACCTTCGCCGTTGGAAATCTTACGGACTGTGAACGCATCGTTGAGACCCGATCCGCCGCGTCCGAGGACGATGCCTTTGAAGATCTGGATACGCTCTTTGCCGCCCTCGACAACGCGCGAGTGAACATTCACGGTGTCACCCTGAGAGAAATCAGGAACATCGTCTTTCATTTGCTCGCGTTCGATTTTATCAATCACGTTCATTGTGTTTACGGCGTAAAGTTTGGAAAAAAGGCCCCACGGAGGAAGTGTCCCGCGAGGGGCGGAAACCCTTACGCGGAAAAGAGGAGAAAGCAACGGATTTCCCGAAGATTTTTTGTTGCGCCGAGAATATTTCACGCCTAGTATCCCGCTCCCCAACCGGGAGCCATGACGGTTCCCAAACCACTGCGGAGTGGTAGCTCAGTTGGTTAGAGCGCCGGCCTGTCACGCCGGAGGTCGCGGGTTCGAGTCCCGTCCACTCCGCCACTTCTTTACTCTCGGCAGTTTTGCCGTGGATAGGCCGCCAGAGTCCCACTCGCTCATGACTTGAACCCGCGAAGCGGCTGGCGTAATGCATCCCGCAAAGCGGGAAGGAAAAAGCGGAGGCGAAGCCGTAGCCGCCATGCCTTAACAGGGATTGCGGGGCTTATCATTCTTTCGGGTGCTATGATACTGGAGTTTGCCAAAATCTCTGAGCCACCGTGTCGATCCTGCCTCGATGAAATCCTATTTCTTGAAAACTATGGCTGCGTTTTCCTTTTCCCTGTCGGAGGGGGAATCACAGCTGCAGGAATCTCTCCTGCACCGGACGGCACCTTTTCGATCGTGGTGATCCCGAATACCCAACACTACCTATCCGAAAACGATGTTGTTACCAACCCGACGTTTGATACCTAACCAGACTGGGGCGTCGGAAACCGGGAACGACAGCGCATCGTATTTGTCAGTCATGTCGGAGATATCATGGGTGAAAATAAGAGGGAGCAGTGGTCGGCGGCACTGCATTGTATGGCTAAACTCCACGGGCTCGTCCCCTACGGAATATCCGTCGGCAACCACGATATGACAGGGGCGGGCGATTCGAGCTTGTTTCAGGAAGCCTTTCGTTTTATTTCTTCGCCAGCTTTTCCAGGTAGTCGAGCAAACTGGCAAATTCGTGAACGGTAAAGTTCATCATCAGGCACGTAGGCATCATCGAGGTTGGGAGTTCTTCCCGCTTCGCAATTTCGCTCTTCAGGAAGGTGTGTTCCTGTGATGCAATATCGCGGATCGTTACTTGCTCGCCTTGCTCATCGGTAACAAAGCCCATCGCTACCGAATCATCATTAAAAGTGAAGACGTTTGTTTTGAAACCCTGGGCAATGGTTTTGTTAGGATCAAGAATGGAGACGGCGAGTTCGGGCCGCTTGTAGGTTTCGACAATGTTTCCGAGGTAAGGGCCTTTCTGTGCCTCGTCCTGCGTCACAGTGTGACAGGCAGAGCAAGTGGCTCGCGCAAACACGGCTTCACCAAGAGCGGCGTTTCCTTTGTGAGCAATGACTTGCTGGAGGGCTTTGTCAGGATCGAGTGTTGCGATTTTGGGCGTTTTGTCAGCACCAGCGGCCTGGATTTTGAGAGTCTTCGCTGCATCCTTCGCCGCTTTTGCCACGGACGGATCGAGGTCGGTCATGGCGATGCGAATACGGTCGTCGAGAGTTCGGTTTTTCAATTCGGCTGCCGCTTGAATGAGGAGGATGCGTTGCTTCGCATTTTGCCATCCCGTTCCGAGTGTTTTCCGTGTCATCTCGATCGACTCTGGGCTGCCGGACTTTCGGGATGCCAGCGATAGGAGGGCCGCGTTGGCATAGAAGGTAGAGGGTGCCTCGAGATCGTTGGTGGAAAGCTCTTCGATCAAAAGATGATGGTTCTCCAGTTTTGGAGCTGCGAGAAATGCTTTCCTCGCAGCCTCCAACTGCTTGGTCGCATCGCCAAGGGCTTGTTTCGCATATTTGCCTTCGCTTTTCGCTTTGTTGGGATCAGGGATTTGCGAGGCTGCTTTGACCTTTTCCCGAAAGCCGGACAGACCAGCCTTCAGATTAGAGAGGGCGCTAAGCGAAAGGGTAACCATTTCGGGGCTGTCGGTTTTTGCGAGAGCAATGACACCGTTGGCCCGAGCTTCGTGCGGCAGGGATTGGGTCGTTAGAGCTTTCTTGATAAGCGCGGCCCCATCGGCTGGAATTTCCTGAACCGCGGCGAGTTGCTTCATTGCTTCCGGAACCATTTCCGGATTGGTCTGCGACAACTTCAATACCCGGTTGAGGGCGTCGTTTGACTGAATCCGGTTTCGGCTCATTTCGCGGACAAGAAAGGTGGCTTCGTCGGGTGTCGCGGCTTTGAGGGAAGCTCGGAGAGAAGTCAGAATTTTTTCGGACTCTTCCCAGGTTTCCGGCTGGTAGTAGGGGCCGCGGGTGTCGGGGCGAGTCCCCCAGCTGTCGCCGGTCCAATCGCCGTCGACATGATAGAGCCGGCAGAGAGCGGCTAGTGCGTTGCGCCTGGCAAAAGGTTTGTCAGCTGACATCGCGATTTCGATGAGCCGGTCGACGACGCCGGTATCGTGCATTCTCATGAGGGCGAAAGAGGCACCCGGCGAAGTGTTCTCTTTCATCAGGGCAGCGAATGCTGCTTCGGACGCTCCGAGTTTGGCGAGCCCCTGAAATGCGGTGTGGGCGATGCGCGGGTCGGGGTTGGCGAGGCAATGCTCTGCGATGAACGGTGAGAAGTCAGCGTAATCCTGTCTGGCTGCGGCGATAATCGCTTCGTTACAAGCCCGGAGGTTTTTTGATTCCAGCCCATTTTTCACGATTGTTCGACCTAGCACTTCTGAGTCAACGTTTTCAGATTGGTGATCTCCAATCATCCGGCAAAGATAGGGAAGTATCTCGGGTTCGCTGGAGGACAGCTGCGAAAGATCGACGAGATCGGATTCTGTCAAGCCTCGCTGTCCCACGGCAAAAACCGCTGCTACGCGCGCTTTCAATGGCTTGTCGCTGTTTCCAATCAGTTTTCGAAGCGCGTCTGAAATCTCCGGATTGGAGCTTCGTCGCAACAGGGTCCGCTGGGCAGCCAAGGTCCGAATGTGACTCGGTGACTCAAGGGCGGCGACGAGCTCCGCGTCGCTCAATTTCTCAAAATTCGGAAGTGGCTCCGGTTGATACCCCTTCGGCGTTACTCTTGCGATGTAGCCAACATCCGGCCCCTCCCATCGAAAGGTCGCGCCTTTCCAGCTCGCCTGGTAGACCGCACTCATCC
>JAKMGR010000177.1 GCA_022424805.1 Verrucomicrobiales bacterium | reverse complement strand
GTCCGGTCAATTCCGTCCAGGCTCGCGTATTCCGTCAGCCAATTCTGAGAAATCAGCGCCCCGATTGTCTCCTGGGCAAGCGGCGGTGCCCGGTCAAGGATGCTTTCCAGATCCCGGTGAACATCTTCAATGAAAACGCTCATTTCTTCCCCATCCGAAAATTTCGACCAGTGTCGGTGGAGAAAATAATCGTAGTAGATGTCGACAACAATTCCCGCATAGCGACGGAGCTCTCGCGGCAGCAAATCACGACTCTGCTTCCACGCCGGATGATCATCCGTAAACGCATCAACGTAGCGGTGCTCCATGATGCCCATCCAGAGCCCGGTGGAGTAGCGATCATCCCAAGGCAACCCTTTCACAAAATCGCCTAACAAATTACCAAGCCGCGACTCAGGAGTCTGTTCAGCAAGGTGAAGATGAGCAAGGAAGTTCATGAAGTGTTGTCACGGACCAAACAGGGTTAGGTCTGAGAGTCAACAGGGCACAGTGCCGGGCTCTACAGGGTTGGTCCCTGGCTCCCCCGTCACGAAGCAGCTAGTCACGCCCCAGCTTTTTCCGCATTTCCTGATAGAGTCGCTCAATAGCTTCCTCAGGGGATTCCATCATCATACCTTCTTTGATCTTGCTCGCGTAAAGGCCGAAGGCGAATGGAGAAACGGCAGGGACTTCGACGAGGGACCATTCCATCTTCGTGACGGATTCCAGAAACTCTGCGGCTCGATCCAAATCGAGAAAGGTGTGTGTCGACTCATGAATGGCCTGTTCCAGCAGCGGATGATCGGGTTCGCGCTCGGCGAGAACCTGGAAGAGCAAGTCGGCGCTCCACCGAATCTGTCGCATCTTTCTTTCTCTTCCTGGCAGGTTGCGAGGAACCATGAGGCCGGTCTGGGCGATGCCGGAAAATTGCCACTTCACGAGCTGCGATCCTTCCAGCGCAGTCCGCAGATTTTCCTCGGCGTCTTCGGCAAAAAATAACTGGCGCCACTGATCGCACTCCATCGCCTGGAACGGTTTCACGCTCAGCAGAAACCCATAGTCGTCGATGGTCACGAGCGTGTTTCCACCGACGGCCTCTTTGACCCGATGACTGATGATTCGCGAGAGCGCGTCGTTTGCACTACGACCGATCAGGCTGTGAAAAAAGAAGTGGATCCGCTCGTCGTCGTCTTGTTCATCAACAAACTTCTCAATGAGGAATCGATTCTCGGTCGGGATCTGCGAAAGCAGGGTCTGATTCTGGAAATGCTCGAAAATAGCCTGCGCGTTGATGATTGAAATGGACCACTCTTCGACGAGCCAGTCGATCGTGTCATCGGCAGGCTCTTGGTTGGTGACGATTCGCTGGTCAAGCTCCGTCCGAATCCGCGCGACCTCTGCAGCCATACCGGATGCGAGGGGCATTTTGTTCGCATTCCAGCTCGGGACCGTCGGGAGGCGGCCAGCAGCGCTTTCAACAATGACTTCGGTCGGCGAGCTATCGATCAACTTCACTGTCTTTCCTGCGAGGACGAAGATGTCACCTTGCTTGAGTCCTTTTACAAAACGCTCCTCGACCGAGCCAAGACGGCGACGACCGAGAAGAACTGCCACCATCCCATCGGCGTGAATGGTGCCGACGTTGACGAGGTATTCACGCTCCACCTTTTTCGAGACGGTGTGCCACAGCCCATCGCGCTCCTCTATCTTTCCAAAAGTCTCCCGATATTTCTCACGAAGCGAGCGACCTCCGCCTTCGAGATATTCGAGGATGCGATCAAAGGTATCCCGCTTAAGGTTTCGAAAGGAATAGGCAGACCGGATCGTGTCGAAGGCCTCGTCCGCCCCGACTCCACCCGCCATCGCCATTCCCATGATGTGCTGAACGACAACATCGGGCGCATAGTCGAGCGTTTCGATCGGGTCGAGCTGCCGAAGATGGGTGAGCTTCGAGCAGACGATACACTCGATCAGATCATTGATGTTCGTCGCAACGAGCACGCCGTGGCTTTGGGTGTGTATGGAATGACCCGAGCGCCCGACTCGCTGCAAAGCCCGCGAAATCCCTTTTGGCGTACTCACCATGATGACCGTATCGATATGGCCGATATCTATACCCAGTTCGAGACTCGTCGAGCAGACGACAGCGCGAAGTTCCCCATCTTTGAGACGATCTTCGACTTCCTGCCGAATGTCCCGGTCGAGCGAGGAGTGGTGACACTCGATTGTGTCGTGCAAATTCGGGAGTGCCATTTTGAGCCGGTGAGAAATACGCTCAGCACCGGAACGGGTATTGGTGAAAATAAGTGTTGCCCGATTCCGATCAACGATGTTTGCCATATCGCTGATGACCCGGTTCGCTGTGTATCCCGCCGGCGGATACGCATGTTTCCGTATCGGGGTCATCACCTCAATCAACGCGCGGCGTCCGCAGCTGGTCTCGCGGATCTCCGCATCAGGTCCCGATCCGGTCAGGAATTTTCCCACTTTTTCCAGCGGAGCTACTGTCGCGGAAAGTCCGATCCGGCAAAGCGGATTTTCTTTCGGTTGCATGCGCTCGAGACGCTCCAGCGAGACCGTGAGGTGCACCCCGCGCTTGTTTTCCGCAAAGGCATGCAACTCGTCGACGATCACAAACTCGCAGCGGCTCAGCGAGTCGCGATAGCCTGCCTGAGGCAAAACGATGGCGAGGCTTTCCGGCGTCGTGATGAGAATGTGGGGAGGTTTGCGACGCTGCTTTTGTCGCTTGGAAGCGGAGGTGTCACCCGTACGTAGACCAACTGTGATGACATCGTCCAGCCCCAGCCCAACGAGCGGTTCTTTCAGATTCTTTTCAATGTCGTATGCCAGAGCCCGAAGTGGTGAAACGTAGACGCAGCGAATCCCGTGCTTCGGCAGCGTACCGTCCCAATGCTCACGAGCGAGACGATCGATAATCCCGAGGAAGCCCGCCAACGTTTTTCCCGATCCTGTGGGCGAAGACAACAGCACCGACCGCTTAGCCGCAATTTCCGGAATGCACAGCACCTGCGCCTCCGTCGGCTCACCAAATTTCTTGCGAAACCAGTTGGCGACTTTAGGATGAAGGGCGTTCTGGAAGTTGGGGTCGATGGGAGGAGTTACGGCTCCACACTTGTTCGCGGCAATCAAATTCCAACAATCGGGCGAATCTCGCTGGCATTTTTCCCGCCCTTCTCTAAGGATAACGAAGCACGATGCCAAAGGATTCCGGAAAAGGCGGGGGAAAGCTCACCCCGATGATGCAGCAGTACCAGTCAATGCGGCGGGAGCTGCCTGACGACGTCTTGCTCTTTTATCGCCTTGGGGATTTTTATGAGCTGTTTTTCGAAGACGCTCAGGTCGCGTCGCCGCTTCTGAATGTGGCTCTCACGAAGCGCAACGGCATGCCGATGTGTGGAGTACCCTATCATGCTGCCGAGGGCTACCTCGCAAAGCTGATCAAGGCAGGGAAGCGAGTCGCCATCGCCGAACAAACGACGGAGCCGCAACCGGGCAAAATCGTCGAACGCGAAATCGCGCAGATCATCAGTGCCGGAACCATCGACGATCTCAATCTGCTCGACTCGGCCAAGTCGAACTACCTCGCTGCGGTTTATCAGCAGAAAGGGAAGATCGGTTTTGCCTACATCGAGCACACCACGGGAGAGTTTCGCGTGACCGAATTCACCGACCGGGAATCGTTCGAAGACGAACTGACCCGACTCCGGCCAAGTGAGTTGCTTTTTTCCGAAGAGCAGGCTGCGGACTTTGATCTGCTTCCCAATGCTCTCGACTACGATGGCTACACTTTTCTTCTCGATCAGGCGGAATACACGCTAAAGGAACATTTCAAAGTTCAGTCGCTCGAAGGGTTCGGGTGCAGCGGGCTCGGCCCCGCAATCGGTGCAGCCGGGGCGATCATGCACTACGTCGAAACGCAACTGAGACGCAGCGTTTCGCACCTCCGCACTCTGCAGGCTTACCAGACGGACCAATACGTTCAAATCGATGCCTCCAGCCAGATGAACCTCGACCTCGTGACGAGTCGGTCGGACGGAGTGAAGGGTTCTTTGTTAGGCGCTATCGACCGGACTTCGACTCCGATGGGAGCCAGAAAATTGCGTAATTGGGTGCTGCATCCGATCCGCGATCTCGAACCGCTCACCGCTCGCCAGGACCTGGTGGAGGCTTTGATCCGGGAATCATTTCTTCTGAACGAATTGCGCACCTCTTTTTCCGAAGTCCGCGACGTCGAGCGCACCATCAGTCGCCTCAGCCAGGGATCAGGAAATGCTCGAGACCTCAAGGCTCTCGAGATGTCATTGCGAAAGGTGCCCGATGTTCGGGAGCATCTCTCTGCCCTTCAAGGTGGAGCACTGGCCGATGAGCTCTCTCTGAGACTGGGCGACTTTACGGATTTGGTCGATATGTTAGACCGGGCAATCTGCGAAGAACCTCCCGCCCCTCTCAAGGAAGGCGACATCTTTGCTGACGGGTATAGCGATGCGATCGATGAACTCCGCAAGGCGGCAAGCGAGGGCAAGCAATGGGTCGCCGAGCTGCAAAACTCGGAGCAGGACCGCACTGGGATTCCATCGCTGAAAATCAAATACAACGCGGTCTTTGGTTACTTCATTGAAATTACCAAGACCCATCTTGACAAGGTCCCGCCGGAATACACGCGCAAGCAGACCATGGCGAATGCCGAGCGTTTCATCACGCCGGAGTTGAAAGAGGTGGAAAACAAGATCCTTGGTGCCGATGAGCGACTGAAAACGCTGGAATACGAGGAATTTCTCAATTTGCGCGAGATCGTCCTCGAGCACCTCAAGGCCATCCAGACGACCGCGGCAGCGCTTGCCGAGATCGACGTGATGACTTCCTTTGCCGAAGTCGCCCGACTTTTTGACTACGCCCGTCCGGTTCTCAACAACACGCAGAATCTCGTCATCGAAAAGGGACGCCACCCGGTCCTCGATCAGAACATCGGAGAGGAAAAGTTCGTGCCCAACGACACTGGGATGTCGCTGGATGAAAATCGGTTCATGCTAATCACCGGCCCGAACATGGCAGGTAAGTCGACCTATATTCGGCAGGTTGCCTTGATTGTTTTGTTAGGGCAAATCGGAAGCTTCGTCCCGGCAGAGAGTGCCGAAATCGGATTGGTGGATCGCATTTTCACCCGAGTTGGTGCGAGCGACGACCTCGTCAAGGGTCAGTCGACCTTCATGGTTGAGATGACGGAAACCGCACTCATCGCGAATAATGCGTCTGAGCACAGTCTCGTCATTCTCGACGAAATCGGTCGCGGCACGGCAACCTACGACGGCCTGTCGATCGCCTGGAGCGTCGTCGAGCATCTTCACGATCAGGTTGGTTGCCGCACTCTTTTCGCAACACACTACCACGAGCTTACCCAACTCGCCGACTCCCGGGCGGCAGTGAACAATTTCAATATCGCCGTCCGCGAGTGGAACGATCAGATCATCTTTCTTCGCCAGATCGTTCCCGGGGCCGCTGATAAGAGCTACGGCATTCAGGTCGCTCGACTCGCTGGCTTGCCGGATTCTATCATTTCCCGGGCCAAAGAGATTCTCGCCGGTCTGGAAGGGGGAAACCTCCCTCTCGAGGAATCCCCGCCTCCGAAAAAGCGAGCTCCTCGACGCGAACCTGAAGAGGAAGGGGATGACCCGCAGATGATGTTGTTCGGGTAGAAAAGCTTATCCAGCCCCTTTGAAAGGAGGCCGGCTAGCCTTAGTAATCGAATATCTCGCTTTCGTTGAAAAAGCGGTTCACTTCGATTTCTGCGTTTT
The DNA here is from genome assembly GCA_022424805.1 of Verrucomicrobiales bacterium. Classification (GTDB taxonomy): domain Bacteria; phylum Verrucomicrobiota; class Verrucomicrobiia; order Verrucomicrobiales; family DEV007; genus Arctic95D-9. The sequence goes on along the minus strand of JAKMGR010000177.1, from coordinate 1,050 downwards.
CAGGAGAGTCGGAGGCGTGGCAGATGTTGACCATCATGTCCTCGCCGAGGTCCCCGCGAATGGTTCCCTCTTCAGCTTCTTTCGAATTCGTTGGCCCGAGCATGTCGCGCACTTTTCCGACGACGTCGTCACCTTCGAGAATGAGCGCGATCACTGGTGCCGATTGCATGAATTCGACGATGTTCGGGAAGAACGGCTTATCTGCGATGTGACTGTAGTGATCGGCGAGAAGCTCGTCACTGAGATGCATCATTTTCGCTCCGCGAATTTTGAAGCCGGCATTCTCGTAGCGATCGATTACGTTTCCGCAGTGTCTCTTGGAAACACAGTCGGGCTTGAGAAGAATGAGTGAACGTTCGGTAGCCATGATATAAAAAGTGGTCTGAAAAATCTGTGAGGCCTACCTGTATGCAGTTTGAGCACGAAAGAAAGGGAAAAATCAGACTCCGTGCTTGTAGCCTTCGCATCGATTCATCCATCCGGCACGCCAGCGGGACTCACCACGTGCCGGCGGCGAGTTGGCGATACGCAGCTGAAGGACTCGTTTCGCGGCTTCGCTGTATTCATTTGCGGACGAAATCCCTCCGCTGGTTGGTTTCATTTCAAGAAGGACATCACGTAGTCCCCAACCCTGTCCCTTGTATTTCTCCTCGGTCTTGACTCCTTCGCCCTTGAAATTGACGTAGTCGATCAGCGCGTAGACCCCATTTCGATGCGAAGCGACTTTGTAAAAATTGTCGTGGAGGCGTTTGCGGTCATTTTCATTCGCTGTCGCAGCCTTCATTTTCGGCAGGGCCCGCTCAAGTCGCTGCACGATGAATCCGGTCTGAACGGAAACGGTGTTGGCGAGGAAATTGCGCAACTCTTTCATTTGCGGTGAATTTTTCTGGGCAAAAAACTCAGCCCGCGTTTTCCACGGGCTGCCATCAGCCTCACCGAGCCAACGGGGCATTGCGACTCCGCGCTGCTTCATGTAAGCAATGAGCTTGGGAAAGCTCTCATCGAATGGTCCGGGACGTCCCTTCACGTACCAAATGAAGTGTCCGATAC
>JAKMGR010000130.1 GCA_022424805.1 Verrucomicrobiales bacterium | reverse complement strand
AAGCCGCAGCTTAGTGTTTCTGATGTGGCGGTGAACGTCGATTTTATCGGCTTGATCAAAGATCAGAAGGTCAGTGGTGAAACAGAAATCGTTTTTAACGATTCGACGGTCACCTTTTTCGAAGATGGCGAGCAAGTCGGTGAGTTGACGGAACTTGATGCTGAGATGCTGGTGAGTCGGGAAAGAATTGTTATCGAACGGCTCGAAACCGCCCTCGGAGCTGTGGATGTAAAAGGCGAGGCTAACATCAAATTGCCGGAGGCAGGTCCTGGTAGCGGCGGAGAGGAAAGCGGAGCTGCGGAACAGGGAGCGTCGTCCCTGGATTTTGATTTTTCAGCGATTCAGAAGTTTATGCCCTTTCTTGAATTCAAGATATACGGTGATTCACCGAAGTTGGATCTGGAGCTCGATTTTGATTCCGCTAAACCAGAGGAAATTGATCTTGTCGCCCGTTTTGATGGAAGCAATTTTTCCTGGCGCGACCTTTCCGTTTCTACCGCAACGATTCGTGCCTCATTTGATCCTGCGACGAAACGCATCGAAGTGCCGACGCTCCAGATCGGATATGGCGAGGGAGTCATTGGCGGAGTTCTTTCGTTCGATACCGAAACGAAGATACTGCATGTGAAGCAACTGCAATCGACTGTCGATTTGATCGCATTGCTTTCTGAGATCAAGCCAGAGCTTGGTGATAGTTTTGGCGCGATGAGTATGATCGATTCGCCCATGGTTCAGGTTTCTGGAACTGTCCCGATGGAGGCTCCCGAAAATGCCGAACTCGCTATCAACTACGAGCACCATCACGGAATCGTCATCACGAGTTCATCACGAGAGTTGCCAGTCAGCAACCTCCGTGGGATTGTGAATTACTCGGGTGGCACGCTTCAGACGGACAGCTTTTCCGCGAGCGTGCTGGGCGGGAATGTGGAACTCAATGGCGCGAAGCGACTCACCGCAGAGGAGAAACCTTTCAGTGGTCTCATCGAAGTGAAGGGGATGCCGCTTGCTGAAATTGCTACCTATTTTGGAAAGGCAGAGCTCGGAATGACGGGCGCGATTTATCTCGATTTCCGCGGAGTTGGCTACAGTGATGTGAAACGAATCCGGGGCGGTGGAAAGGTATTGATTCGGGATTCCAATTTGCCAGATTTTCCCATCATTGGGCCGGTTCAGAAATTGCTCGGAACCGTCATTCCTGCGTTTGGTATCCGGGACGAAGGCTCTTTGACGGGATCCTACCTCATCGAGAGCGGAGTCCTTCTCACCAGCGATATGGTTGTGAAGCAGGGTGGAGCCGAGCTTGTTACGAATGGATCGATAAAGTTGGAGCATCAGTCTTGCGACTTCACCAGCGTCGCGACACTTCAGCCAGCGCTCGCCAAAGCAACCGGCTTGGAAGGAAAGTCGATCACGATTCGGGGAGATGGCTTAATCTCCGATCCGGACTTGGAATTGAAGGAGTTTCACCTCGACTTTGCATCAAGTAAATTGAGCGAGGTTCTCGGGACTTCACCAGAGTCTCTGCAGAAATTGAAGGGAATGCTCGGAGGCAACGAGCAAGCAGCCGAGATCCTAGGAGCTGAGATCGAAGAGGCGACTGGACTTGAACTCGGTGACGAAATTGATTCGCTGATCAATGGGTTCCTCGGTGGAGTGCCGAGCGAGGGCGTCGAAGAGGAATCGAATTCGGAAGATCAGTAGGATTTTCCAAACGTGTTGCTTCCGTCACCTGACAGGGTTGAATGGCTGAGATAACCCTGCCGGGCAGCCCTGCCGGGTGGCTTTCGAATGAGAGCTTCACTTTTGCTAATTCGAACTTTATACGACTCGGTTGCGCTCTTCTCCACTTTGGAATGCCTTAATATTTTCGACAACTCCGTCGATAAGGCGTTGGCGGGCTTCGAGTGAACTCCACGCGGTGTGAGGGGTGATGAATAAATTGTCCAGTCCGGCAGTGAGAAAGGGGTGGTCGGTAGATGGGGGTTCCGGGGTGAGCACATCTACGGCGGCGGCTCGGATCGTATGATTTTTCAAGGCTTCGACCAGCGCTGGCTCGTTGACGAGATCGCCGCGTCCGGTATTGATGAGAATAGCGGAGGGTTTCATCTGGCCGAGCGTTTCGGCGTTGATGAAGTGGTGATTCTCTGGCGTAAGTGGACAATGCAGGGTGACGACGTCGGCGACGGCAAAGAACTCATCGCGAGGAAGTCTCGGCATGCCGCCCTGACCTGTGGATCCTTCACGAGCCAGGGCAATAGCCTGCATTCCGAAAGCGAGACCGACTCGGGCGACAGCTTTGCCGATCGAGCCGAGCCCGACGATGCCGAGAATCTTCCCGGCCAGCTCTCCGATGGGATAATCCAATCGAGTGAAGATAGGGGACTCAGCCCATTTTTCCGGCTCGGCGGCGAAGCGGTGTATGTTGCTTTCGAGATTGAGAAGGGAAGCAAAGACATGTTGGCGACGGCCTCGGTGCTGTATCCGCTGACATTGCAGACGGCAAGGTTGCGCTCTCTCGCAGCGTCTAGGTCGACGTTATTGACGCCGGTTGCGACGACCTGAATCAGTTTCAGGTTTTTGGCCGCATCCATTTCATTGGCACCGATAACGACTTTATTGGTAAGAACGATTTCGGCGTCTGCGATACGTCTGGCGGTATCTTCCGGATTGGTGATGTCGTGAGAGATGACCTCACCAAGCCCTTCGAGAGTGGAGAAGTCTACGTCTTTGATTCCCGGACCATTTCGGTCGGCGGTGGAGCGGTCGAGAAAAACAATTTTTTCCATGTGGTGATGAAAGCGTCAGGAAATCTGGTTTTCGGCAAGGGAGTCCATGACGTCGATCATGGCGATGGCGGCTTCTGCGGCTTCGCGACCGCGGTTGAGTTCGTCGCCAAAAGCACGAGCTTCGGCCTGTTCGGTGTTTTCGACGAGGAGAACTTCGTGGATGACGGGGATGAGGTGGGAGACGCTGGATTGCTGCAGCGAATTGGTGATCGACTCGGCAATGAGGTCGGCGTGCGCGGTCGAGCCGCGAATGATCACTCCAAGTGCGATGATGGCGAGCGGTTGGTTCTCGCTGCATGCCGCGGCTTCGACGACGACCGGAATTTCAAAAGCTCCTGGAACTCGAACGACTTTAATTTCGAGATCCGGGGCGAGCCTACCAACCGTTTCGCTGGCTGATTCGACAAGTGCGTCGGTGTAATTACTGTTGTAGAGACTCGCGACAATGTTGACGGTGCCTGCGCGGTCGAGGCTGGCGGGCGTTTCAGGTGCGGCTTTCGACATGGTCGATTGGATATTGGAAATTCGGTTCAGAGCGTATCGGCTTACAGAAAATGCCCTAGCTTATCGCGCTTGGTTTTCAAGTATGCTTCGTTGTCGGGATTGGACGGAATTCTGATGGGGACTTTTTCAACGATTTCCAAATTGTGCCCGTCGAGTCCGACAACCTTGCGAGGGTTGTTGGTCATGAGACGGATTTTTCTCACACCAAGATCATACAGGATCTGCGCGCCCATGCCGTAGTCTCTAAGGTCAGAGCCGAAGCCGAGCTTCTCGTTAGCCTCGACGGTGTCGAGACCTTCCTGCTGAAGTTTGTAGGCTTTGATTTTGTTGCCGAGCCCAATGCCTCTTCCTTCCTGCCTCATGTATACGAGAACTCCGCATCCCTCTTCCTCGATCTGCCGTAGGGCGGCGTGGAGTTGGCTGCCACAGTCGCAGCGGCGCGAACCAAAGACATCGCCGGTGAGGCACTCGCTGTGGACGCGAACGAGAACTGGTTCGTCGGTCTCGATTTTTCCTTTGGCGAGGGCAAGATGTTCCTCGCTGGGGTTGAGCTTGCTGGCGTAGAGGGTGAGTCCGAATTTCCCGAAGTCTGTCGGAAGTTCAATGTGCTCGATTTTCTCAATGAGTTTTTCTTCGCGTCGCCTGTATTCGATCAGAGATTCGATGGATCCAATTTTCAGGTCGTGCTCTTTGGCAAAGGCCTGAAGTTCGGGAAGACGGGACATGGTGCCGTCTTCGTTGAGAATTTCACAAATGACCCCGGCGGGGTGGAGTCCCGCGAGGAGGGCCAGGTCGATCGCTGCTTCGGTATGACCGGCGCGCCGGAGAACTCCTCCGGGGTAAGCCTGGAGAGGGAGAATGTGTCCGGGGCGCACAAGGTCCTGTGGTTCGGCAAGGGGATTGGCGAGGATGGAAACGGTCTTGGCCCGATCTGCGGCACTGATTCCAGTGGTAACTCCTTCGGCCGCATCGACGGCTACGGTGAAGTTTGTCCCCTGCGATTCGTTATTGCGCTTCACCATAAGAGGGAGACCGAGTCTGTCCGCCGCATCGGACAGGATGGGTGCGCAGATAAGGCCACGTCCATGGGTGGCCATGAAATTGATGATCTCCGGCGTGATTTTCTCGGCGGCACAGATCAGGTCGCCTTCGTTTTCGCGATCTTCGTCATCTACAATGATGACGACTTTTCCTTCGCGGATGTCGGCAATGAGTTCTTCGGGAGGGCTGAAGTCCATGGTTTTCTAGACGTGGTGTTCGTCGTTCGGGTCAAATTTGGGAACGGGAATGTTGAGGATTTTGAGGTTGCTTCCGACGGCGCGGTGCTTGCAGCCGGGCTGAATGAGGACAGCAGTTCCGGGACGCAGTTCGTGCCTTTCGTCGTCGAGCTCGATATGACCTTCTCCTTCGAGCACATAGTAGAATTCGGTCATACGCTCATGGTAGTGCGTTTCACTGTCGAATTTGATGTCGACGAGATGCATGGACGCGACGTCATTTTTGTCGTTCATGAATGCGCGGCGGGCCTGACCGCAGGGACAGGGCGTTGGCTCGATCTCGGCGAGTCGAGTGATTTGAAAATTGGGTCCGATGATTTCGGTAGCGACGTCGCTCATGGCGAAAATGTAGTCACGATGACTGGGCTTGAAAAGGGAAGCTTTTGCCTTGTTCGGGGCAGCTTTCTTGATTTGTTGAGGTTACGATCCATGCGTCACACAGGTGACGGCTACAACAACTTCTGGTAGACTGCATTTCCTATGATTAACCAATCGACTGTTCGCTTTTTCGGGCTTCTTCTTGCTACCGCTCTTTTCTCCGCCTGTGGGGATAAGCAACCGACGGACACACCTGAGTCGAATGCGAGTGAGATGCAGGTTTCAACAGCGGATCCTGGCCAGTTGACTTCCGAACAGCAAAAGGAGGTAGTCGATGCGCTGATGCGAGCGAAAGCGCAAGAACAGGCGGAAGGGCTCGGCGGAGGAAAAGTGGTCGTGAACGGGGCGTGGAATTACGAGGGATATTCGTATTTGAGTCCTGATCCGAACGCTTCGATTGAGGCGCGACTGGTCGCCGTAGATGTAACAATTTCGGGGCATACCGTGAATTTTGATATCGACGATATCGAGATCGTCGACGGGGCGAGCCTCGTCAGCTATGGAAGCGACCCGCATGCGGAGCCCCTCAATACGGATGGTAAATTACTGATGCCTGATGATCCATTTCCCGCAGCTCCCGAGGAGAATCGCTGGCTCCTGATATACGCCTACCCGAAGGCGTCACCTGCTTTTCGTCTTTACTACTGGGGAAAGGAACTCAGTGGCGACGATCCGGTTGTGATTGCCGAGAACGGATGGGAGTTGCCGTATCCACCTGCGGAGCCTGTTGTGCCGCCCAAGCAGTAGCAATCCAAATCCGCTTGCGCGGCTTTACTTCATTACGAAGCGAAGCTCGGAGGCATGGCGGTCAGCTGTGTGTAGCTTCGGCATCGATCTGCTTGATCGCGATTGTGGCTTCGAGTCCGGATATTCCGCAGGGAAGCGCGAGTTCCATTGCGAAAGCTTCAAATGGCTTGCCGTCTTTCGACGCTTCTTCAAAAGCTTTCACAGCTTCATCGCTGCTCGAAGCGTCAGCACGGCAAATGTGATGAACATTTCTGCCATACTGCAGCAACGGTTACGGAGGCAGTTACTATGAGTGAAATCGAAATTCAATTTAATTATGAAAATTATGATTGAATGCTAAATGAATAGAACTATCATAGTGTATGCAATTCTAACGAAGCTGAATTATAAAAACCAAACGTCTCGTTCTAATCATGGCGGTGCTTTCGAGCGCTTCATTCGCTGTCGGCCAAGTCGGCCAGCAAATGGCTCTCTTGAACTCCCCCGCATATGAGAGGGCTGCGGCCCCTCTGCGCGGCGCGCCACCCCGCCCGTACGACTTCTCCAAAGTTGTATTGAGCGATGTGATGCGCCTCATGGCCGAGGATGCCGGTATTGACTTTTTCGGACTCCCCGACTGTAGTCAAGGAGAGGATCGCTTCGTGACATTCACCATTAACGCGAGCCCATTTGTAGCTCTTGAGACTCTTGCGAAAGCAAATGGCTTTTCTCTCATCTACGAAAGTGGTATCTGGTATCTTCGACCTGCGAACGCCAATGAATTGATCGGTCGCATCTACGAGATCAATTACAATGCTCAGGAACTGGTAACTAAGAACGCGCAATCCAGCGGAACAAGTGGAGGAGGCGGTTCTTCATCAAGTGGTTCCGGATCGGGAGGTCTGAGTCTTCAAGGTGCACCTGATTTCTTCGTGACTGAGCCTTCTCGCATTCTCGAAGATATTGAAAACATTCTCGACATCGGAACAACGGGTGGGCGCGCTGAGTCTGCGCCGACTGCATCTGTTGATAATCTGGCCCAGCTTTCGCTGGGAGCCTCACAAACTGCACCTAGCATCGCCAGCGGCGGTGCCTTTCCTGCATCAGCCGAAGGAGCAGGGGCGACGCAGCAATCGAAAGTCATTTGGAACAGCGACTCGAACACGCTTTATGTGGTTGCGACTCGTCAGCAGCATCAGTGGATCGAGGCTTATCTGGCTTCCGCAGACCGGCCGCAGTCCATGATTGCCGTTGAGGTCAAGTTCATCGAAACTTCCCGGAACCCTCGATTCGACATGGGTATCGATTGGGACGGCGTTCTCGGAGAAAGTGGACTTGAGTTAAATCTCAACAACGCCACTGGCCCAATCAATCTGGATCGTATCGGTGATTATTCTCTTCCGACTGCAGTTCTCAGCTACAGCGATCTGAACTGGAAACTTCGTTCCATCTACAATGACCGGAACACGAAGTCGGTATCATTTCCACGAATGGTTACACTCGATAACCGCGAAGTGGCTTTCCGCAGTGTGATCAACCAGCCCGTTCTCGGATCCAGTGCCAGCGCCAGCCTTGGTGCAGGTGGAACCGAAACATCTTCGATCGAATACATCCCGATCGGAACCGTCATCAACATTCTGCCGAAGCGCATGAAAGATGACAAAATCCTACTGAACGTATCCGTGACCGTCTCTGATATCGTTGGAACCGAGTTCATCAACGGAAACCCATTCCCGATCGCTACCTCTCGCGTCTACACGGCACCTCTCACCGTGAAGAGTGGATTCACCGTCGCGATCAGCGGACTGGATGCTGCGAGTACGTCAGTGAATGAGCGCGGACTACCCGTTCTTGGAAAAATCCCGGTTCTCCGATACGTCTTCAGGGATAGGAAAAAGGACCGCAATCGTCAGCACCTTATGATGCTGATTACTCCTATCGCACTCGGCAACGGAACGGAAGGCCTAGCGCGCAAGCCTGTCATTCGCGAGCCATGGAAGCAGCATGCGCATTCCAAGAGCACCGTCTCTGATGCCCCCCCGCGCACCAATGCCGATCTTTATCCGAACGGTCAATATCCTACCGCTCCTGGAATCCGCGAGGTTCCTCAGTTCAAAGAGGAAGTTGATCCGGTTGTAAAGCGCAAGGCCAGCCATGAGTTCGGCAAAAAGCCCCAGCTCGTCGCAGCTCCACTTGAGGCAGAAAAGACGACTCTTCAGGTCGGATCCAGCGTTGCCACAGTAGCGAAGGCTGCGGAAATGCCAGAAGCGACATCGCAGGCGGCTCCGAAAGGAGAGCCTCAGACCGCATCACAAGCGGCATCTCAATCCGCGTCGCCCCCATCACCAAAGCCAGCTCCTGCTGTAGCCAAAGCCGATGCCCCAAAGCCAGCTCCGGCAATGAGCAATGACAAGCTTGGAGAGATTAAAAGCGGAATCGCCAAGATCGAAGAGAAGCTCGGAAAAGTCCCTGCAGGAACTGGAAAGCTTCAGGCCGGTGATGCCCAGCTCGTAGTCAATGCTCTTGAAAGCGCACAAGAGCTTCTCAATGATGTAGATGAGGTCCGCGGAGACGATGGAGCTCCTCTTCTGGGAGAACTCGGAGACGTCTGGTGGCAGCTGATCAGCCTCAAGACTAAGGCAGTCAGGATCAGTCGCCGCTCGCCCGAGAGTCTTGCTATCAACGTTGACGGCGAAGGCAAAGCTGAATCCCATCAGTAAACTTTACCCGCCCCGTTCCAAAATCAGTAACCCTTTGTAGCTCTCGCGGCTCGAAAATGGGTTATGATGCGAGGCAAATGGCTCAGCCTCCCGCCCTTCCCTCCGATCATAGACGCGAGCAGTTTACCCGCTCGTTCAAAGACCATCTGCTGCTCCTCGTCGGAGCCGTTGGAATTGCCTGGGGTCTTGAAATCGTCGACGCCGTGCTATTTGGGTTCCTCGACAACTTTGGAATTCAGCCCCGTCGCATCCCGGGTCTGATTGGAATCGCCACAGCGCCATTTCTCCATGTGGGGTTCACCCACCTCATTTCCAACACCGTTCCATTCCTGGTTCTTGGTGGTGTCGTATTGATAGGGGGGAGAAAAATCTTTCTCCAGTCTACGATCTTCATCATCGCGGTCGGAGGCATGGCTCTCTGGACACTCGGGCCTCCGGCAAGCAATCACCTCGGCGCGAGTTTATTGATATTCGGCTACCTCGGATTTTTACTCGCGAGAGGCGTCTTTGAAAAATCCGGTTTCTGGATCGCCGTCTCGGTAGCCATTCTCATATTTTACGGAGGAATGCTCGCCGGTGTGTTACCCGGTCAGCCCGGGATCTCGTGGCAGGGGCATCTCTTTGGGTTTCTCGCGGGTGTGATAGCGGCAAAGGTGATGTTTACGAGGGAAGTGCCGTAGCATCGTGTGGAGTGCGGCGGCTTACTTCCGGCGATAGTCGTCGTAGTCGAAATCCTCCGGCAAATTCAACTGGAATACCCAGTCACCGATAGTGCTTTCGTAGTAAGGCGGTAGCTGAAGTAGTCGGTCCTGTCTGGACCACGCTCATCACCTTGCCAAATCACACGTTGATGAGATACTCCTTCTGCACCCCGAATGAACATCGAAACTTTCCAGGTCTACTGTGATCTTGTCGAGACGACGAGCTTTTCAGAGGCGGCGGAGCGCAACGGCATCACCCAGAGCGCGGTGAGCCAACAGATTCGCGCTCTCGAGGATGGGTTCGGCGTCATTCTGGTTGAGCGAGGCCGTCGTAATTTCGCAGTCACTCCCGAGGGCGAAGTCTTTCTCCGCGCTGCACGCAGCATTCTCGATTCCTACCGGGGAATTGAGGAAGACTTCGCCGAGATGCGCGACATCGTCGCTGGGCAGCTCACAATTGCGACGGTTTACAGCATCGGGTTTCACGAACTTCCGCCCTATCTCGAAACATTTCGGGAGCAATATCCCGAAGTCGACTTGCAGGTCCAGTATCGACGTTCCAATCAGGTTTATGCCGATGTATCTGAGAATCTTGCGGATCTCGGACTTGTTGCCTATCCGCAGGAGAGGAAAGGGGTCGAAATCGAACCCGCCTGGAAAGACCGACTCGTTGTCATTTGCCCACCTTCCCATCCGCTGGCGAAGAGGAAGAAACTTGACCTGAAAGCCATCGATGGAGAGCGATTCATTTCTTTCGAGCCGGATCTCCCGACACGGAAAGCGATCGATGGAATGTTTTCCCAGGCTGGAATTCAGGTGAAGGAAGTGGTCGAGTTCGACAATATTGAAACAGTGAAGCGAGGTGTCGTTATCGAAAATGCGATCTCGATCGTGCCGGGCGAAAGTGTCGGCCCCGAGGTGGCTTCGAAATCACTCGTCCGCATTCCAATCGATGGGAAATTCATCTGGAGGCCTCTGGGGATTGTGCGGCGTCGCACCAAAGCAATCACGCCCGCGATGCGGGAAATGATCACGATTTTGAAAACAAAAAAGGCGGAGGGGTGACTCCGCCTTTTCTTTCGTAGAAGCGTTGCAAGGACTACTCGCTGAACGGACTCGCAGCGAATGCCATGAAGGCTTCTTTCATTGCCTCGATGGACTCTTTCGGGCCTGTCGCCTTGAGGAACACATTTCCTTCGCTCCCAGGGATAATAGCTGCGAGCATTGTGTAGTTTTCCCGAGGCGTTTTGTTACCGGAGAATGGGCCGCCCGACGACTCCATGTAGGTGCCGGTCGCGGTGAGGAGAATGACCTCTTTGTCGCCCATTTTCTTCGTCTCCTCTTTCGCATCTGGGGCCGGGCTGAATTGACCGATCCAGCGATCTAGGTTTGCTCGAGTCGAGCCGCCGCTGCCGCCGAAGTGGAAAAGAACGAGCTCAATGTCCGTAAACTTCTCGTCCTCGTGATCATAAAGCAGTTGTCCCGCTCGCATCGAGCTGGCGGGCTGCTGGCGAATCCACGGATCACCAAATTCAAATGTCAGGCCGCTGACGGCTAGTGATTCCTTATCGTCGGCAATAGCCAAAGACGAAATCAAGGACAGTGTGAGAAGGGAAGAAAGGATGATCTTCATGACGGGAACTATGATTCAGGTTTGGATTGTGACAAGTTATCACAATACCGTAACTCCGTTACGACACCAGAAAGGGTTCGGTCTATGATTCAAAAGAGCTAGGTCGTCTATACAACCCTGTTGAGTTCCATTTCTAAGCCTTTTTGGTCACTATCCTAATCTGCTTTTCGTATGAAATTTTTGATCTCATTAGTCATTCTCCTCTCCTGTTGTTTTGCAACGGGGCAGGAAAACGTAATGCCTGTTGTCGCGGCTCCGCCGGCTGAAGAAGTCGCGAGGCTCAATCTGGACCCTTTTTACAAAAAGCATCTCAGTGTTGGTGGCTTTCCCATCGTGGGTTCGGAACGGGTTTCCGACTACGCGTTTTACGAAGCCGCTTTCATCATCAACCGCATGCTGGGACGTCGACAGGATATCATCGATGCGCTGGTCGAGAGCAAGGTGCGACTTGCGATCATGGCGCCAGACGAATTCACGACGGATATTCCCGAGCACGCCACGCTGAAACCGAAGATCTACTGGGACAAGCGAGCGAGAGGGCTGGGCGCATCGTCGGAACGCCCTGCCGTTTCCGTCGGAGAAGAAAATCTGCTCGGTTTGAAAGGGGATCCCTATTCAACGGAAAGTATCATGATTCACGAGTTCGCTCATGCTATCCACCTGATGGG
>JAKMGR010000117.1 GCA_022424805.1 Verrucomicrobiales bacterium | reverse complement strand
GTATACCTCTGGCATTTCCGAGCGATTCACTTCTGTTTTTTCCGGAAGGTTCAGCTTGGCCCATTTTTCCGAATCCCACTTCGCGCCCTCGTTGATCCATTTTTCAATCGCCGCGATTTGCTGTGGTTCGAGCTGGCCTTTCGGCGGCATGTGCGAATCGTGATCCGGGAACAGTGTCTCGACGAGATAGCTTTCCCCCGCTTTCCCCGCGACAATAGCGGCATCCGTGTCGCCACCCTTTAAGAGAGATTCCCGCGAGTCGATCAACAGACCGCCCTTTCGCTTCGATTCCGTGTGACAGCTGATGCATTCCTTTTGGAAAATCACGAGGGGATCGACTTCGACAGCACGCAGTCCACCGACCCCAGCAAGGAGTAAAATTGCCAGGCTGATTTTTGTCCCTTTTATCGACATCTCGGTAAATTTTCACATGCCGGAATCTCCGGTCAACTGGCGTATTGCACCGTCGCTGCGCACACAACTTTTACAGATTGGAAATAGCTGAAGGACGAAAAACGGCTAGGGTGAAAAGCGAATGAATGCGTCCCGTCTCATTGCCCTGATCCTCATCCTCACCGGTGTGGGTGTGCTTTCGGCGCAAGAGACGACGCCGACATTTGGAGTCCTCCTCGACACTTCGCCTGAGATGGGGTTTCTCATTCCGCAGACTAGGAAAGAAGTTCGCCTCGTCAATGAAGAACTCAGGACTCTGGGTCGCCCGGAAATCAAGCTGCGCGAATTCAAAGGAGCATCGCTGGGACGCGAAAGTTCGCTCTCTGTCCCCGGGACGAAAAACGCGCTTTATGCCATCCGTGCTTTTTTCACGGAAGACAAAGTCGATACAATCTACTGGATCACCTCCTTAGGCGGGATGCAGAGCGTTGGAGGCTTATTCGCACTGGAAAATGAATTGAAGGTCGAAGAGGAGAGCCGTCCCTCCCGCCATCTCATTATTCGGAACATCTGGCAAGAGCAGTTGATGGTGGCGAGCGGAGCAATGAGCCGAAATAATGAGATTGGATTCGACCCGCTTGCGGCAGACGAGCGTCCACAGTCCTGGTTCCGTCTCGTCAGTGACGGGAGGGGGATCATTATGCGCTCTTGGCAGCAGCCTCCCGTGGCATTTCGGGATCAGTATGCTTTTCCCCGGGAAAGTTATCACGGGGGATGGTTGCGCAAGGGAGGTTATCCTCAAAAACGCATCAGTTTTGACATATCATGGGCGACCAACCTCCATGGGCGACATCAATTGATATTTCTTGGGGAGAAGGAAAAATGGGCTCATACCTACACCGCCCAGGACTGGGTTTTTTCGGAAACTCTGATTCCTTATCCTGACGAAAATACCAATCAATCCCGAGATGAGGCCATTTTCGAAGCCATGTCGGCCAGGGATTCGATCGAGGAAGACCTCGCAAAAATTGAGGCGCAGAAGCTCGGTGTTCTATTCTCATATGGCTACGTCGAGCAAGATCTTGTCCGCTATTCCCGCGATCCCGAGACGCGGCACTCAACCGGTCGATTCATCCTCTATACCATCGATCTCGTGCGCGAAGCGCGAGAGCATCAGAAACACTTCGGCGAGACCGCGACCGATGATGAGAAAGCGAAGCGAGCCTACCGAAACCAACACGTGAAACTGATGCAGCAACATCGCAGGCTCGAAGGGCCGGACCCGGTTGCCAAGGCGGTTGCTGAGTTGGTTCGAAATGAAAAAGTCGATGCGGTATACCTCTTCACCAATGGCTTCACCGGCGGCGGACGATATGGTGCGCCGACGATCGATGAAAATCTGCTCGCCTTCGCGATACGAGAGGCCGGGGTGAAGCTCTACGTTCGGATGCCTTTTTCCACCGGATCGACTCCCGTCTCGCTCGAGCAACTCGCGATCGCCAGCGGAGGCGAGGTGTTTCGTGGAAAAATGGGGGATGATGATTGGAGTTTCAACTGCCCGAAAGCGGATTGGCCCGGTGATGTTGTCGAGCCGGAGTAGGGGGATTGCTATTTCCTCGAAAGCGTCTTCATCATTTCGACTAAGTCGGAAAAGGGCAATGTGTCAGGGTGGGTAGTCGTCAACTCCTCGGCGCGTTTCATGAGTTCCTCCCGCGAGATCGAAAGCTTCTTTCGTGATGCGATAGCGACAAGGTTGCCTGTTCCCGGGACGCGGAATTCTACCACGGTAGGGAACACGTTGCGTAGCGAAGCGAGATCGCTGGAAGTGGTACTGCGCCAGATGATCAGGTTGCAGGCCAGGAGCCCGTCGGGCGTCAATTGGTCTCGCATCGTCGCGAGAAACTCTTCCGTTTTGAGTCGAGCTGTTTTCCCGTTGCTATCCGCATCGACTGATGGCCGCAAAAAGGCGTCGAGGTAAATCGCGTCAAACGGCTCTTGGGGCCTTGCCAGAAAATTAAAGGCGTCCTCGGTGTGGATTACGACGCCGGGCTTGGGTTTTGTTTCAAAATATTCCGCTGCGATACGGACGACGGCTGGGTCGATTTCGACGGCCTCGATTGTCGTCTCCGAAAAATTCTCATCCACAAAACGAATCATCCCTCCGCCGCCGAGCCCGATCACGAGCATCCGTTTTTGGGGCTCCTTGAAGAGAAGTGAAGCGAAGAGCGTTTTAGTGTAGGCGACCTGGAGTTCGCCCGGATTCTGCAAATCGATCGTCGATTGCAATTGCTCTACTCCGCTTTCAGAAACAAAAAGGAGATGGCGTTTCTGCTCGTCTCCCCGCACACGGATATCGGAAAACGTGGAGGTCTCCTCGTGAAGGATCGGCCCTTTCGATACACGCGGGACGAAGGTGCTGTTGGGAATATACCAGATCGCAATGCAAGTCGCTGCGAGTAGGCAGGTCAAGCTGATGAGCTGTTGCACCGATGAGCGTTTCATGGCGAGACCTAACCCTGTTTAGTCGGACACTCAAGCCTGTTAGGTGCGTGCCACAACAGGATGGGTGTGCAGTTTTAAGGGAATGAATGTCGAATCTCGAAGTGGAGTCTGCGACCGCTGGGGTAAAGCAGCATCAAGGCCGGACTAGTAAAAGAGCCTCCGGCTCGTGGGCAGAGGGCAGGGGTTGTGCTGGATCTTATAGTGGTGGGATTATTTGCAGCAAGTTCTGCTAAACGCAGAATCATATTCCAACGACCAACGACCAACGACCAACGACCAACGACCAACGACCAACGACCAACGACAGATTCTTTCCCTACGCCAGGATCTCTTGCGGCACATTTCC
>JAKMGR010000104.1 GCA_022424805.1 Verrucomicrobiales bacterium | reverse complement strand
ACTCGAAGTCGACGAATCTGCATTCGCTCGAAAGTGCGCTTCGTGGCCAGGAGAAGGCTGTCATTCTCGTCTGTGGCGGGAAGGAAAAAGGGCTCGATTACGCAGAACTCACTGAACTTGCTTCGTCATCCGCGAAGCACGTCATCTGCATAGGCGAAACAGCAGAAAAAATCATGGCAGCCTGGGGGGAGGAGCTCCCCTGTGAGATTGCCAGTTCACTTTCCACTGCCGTCGCGAAGGCGGCTGAAGTCGCGGAAAATGGTGGCATCGTCCTCTTTTCTCCGGGCACATCCAGCTTCGACATGTTCTCCGGATACGTCGAGCGGGGTAATCAATTTCGGGAGGCGGTCCAACAACACCTCTCCTGACGAACCAACAAAAACCAACGATAACGATGAGCAACAAAAGAAGAAATCGCCGGACGGCGAAGGGCTCCCGCAATACTCCAATGGGGAAGGCAAGGGCCAAGAAGCGTCTCGCCGCTAATATTACAGAGGAACACGACTGGTATCTTGATACTCCGGACGTGCGTCTGACTCGCATTTTTACGATCGTGCTTGCACTCCATGCGATTGCCTTTGTTGGAATCGTGGCATTCAAGATGGTCGACAAGGCTTCGGCTACTACCGGAATCACGATCAGCAGCGCAAGCAAGAATGCGTATCGTAATGCAGTCGCTCAAGAAAAGACGGTGTCTGCCGCAGCAACTGCGGCTCAGCCTGCTGAGGCGAAAGCACGCAAAAAGCCACCTGCCCCTCTTCGTCGTACTCCTGGCGCATCAAACCTGTATAGGGGCCAAGCGGGTGAATCGCGGCAGGAAATCGCTAGCGAACTCGAAGTCAGTGCAGAAGCTCTTCGCGGTGCGAACTCCATCATTTCGGACAACGAACTCTATCCGGGCCGTTGGTTGACGATTCCGGACAAGAACGCTGTCCCCACACAAAGTGTTGGCAATGTCACAGCTGATAAGCCGAAGCCTGCGCAGCGAACCCAGCCACGTGTTTACGAAGTCGCTCCCGGCGATACTGCCTGGGGAATCGCGAGCAAGCTGAATGTGTCCTACAAGGAACTTCTCAGCATCAATGGGGTGGCTCGTCCTGAGACACTCCAGATTGGGCAGAAACTGAAAGTCCCTGCTTCTAACTAACCCACCGTATCAGGCATTCGTATCATGCATCGCAAATCCATTTTCTTTCTCCTCGGCTCGGTGTCGATTCTCGTCATCGTTGGTGTCGTCATGTTGATCAGTACCTGCATTTTTAGTGCAGATGCTGACATGGCGAATGGCTACAAGGAAGCGAAGCGTCAAGCCATCTGGCTTGCCGTAGGAATTGGGGTTTGTTTCTTTGCGGCGACGCGAGACTATCGTTTCTGGCGTCGGAATAACTGGATGCTTTTTGGTGGGGTTTGTTTTTTGCTCGCCCTTTGCTTCGTTCCCCACATTGGGATGGAGATCAATGGCGAGCGTCGCTGGATCGGGATTCGCCCGTTTCAGCTCCAGCCCTCTGAACTCGGAAAAATCGCTGTAGTCGTTTTCCTAGCGTGGTGGTTCAGTCGCCACCCGGACAGTGGTCGTCACTTCCTGCGAGGCTTTGTGTTTCCTCTCGCAATCGTTGGATTGCCTCTAGCCCTGATCCTTTTTGAGGTCGACATTGGCACGACCATCGTTCTCACGGCGACGACTTTCATGATCCTCTTTGTGGCGGGGACAGATTGGCGATACCTCACCGGACTTTCCATGACCGGCTTTGCGGGATTTATCGGAATGCTCAGTTACGCTCCCGACCGAATGGAGCGAATCATGGCCTTCCTTGACCTAGAGGCCCACCGCTACGGAGCTGGGTTCCAGCAGTGGATTTCCCTGATGGCGCTCGGTTCCGGAGGCCTTGACGGCCGCGGCGTCGGAGAGGGAAGATTAAAAATGCTATATATGCCTTTTGCACACACTGATTTTATCTTTCCCATGATAGGAGAAGAGATGGGACTCGCAGTCACTTTGTTGGTGGTGATTGCGTTCATCACTCTCGTAATTTCGGGATTCGTGATTGGTTTTCACGCACCAGACCGTTTCGGTATGTTGTTGTCGATTGGTCTCGTCGGATATATCGGAGTGCAGGCTTTTCTCAATATCGGCGTTGCCACATCGATTCTCCCGAACACGGGTCTGACGCTCCCATTTGTCAGCTACGGTGGTTCTTCTCTAGTCGTCGCATTTTTATCCATCGGAATCCTGATCAATATCTATCGGCAGGGAATCTCCGGTGATGAAGAGGGAAGCGATTGGGTTCGGCGAAAACGAATCACGCCTCGCGTCTAGAATCACTCGACAGGGATCTCGCAAACAGGGTATCGTCACTGACCTAAACGTTCAGTTAGTATGCCTAACAGGGTTACCCGGTTAGGAGCAGATCGAACGAAGGGTGTTTTTGATGAAGCGAGTTGGGATTGTTGGATTGCTTCACGAGTCGAACACCTTCGTAGAGGGGAGGACGAAGCTTGCTGACTTTTCGGCAGACCTTCTCGCTGAAGGAGAAGCCGTTCGCGCGAAAATGGCGAATGCGCCGCATGAAATTGGTGGTTTTTTTGAAGGGCTTGATGCAACTGGAATCGAAGCCGTTCCCATTTTTGCGGCTCGTGCCTTGCCCTACGGAACAATCGAGTCCGAGAGCTTCTTTACATTGCGCCGTCAGATGATCGAGGGCATTCGGGAGGCAGGCGTGCTGGATGGCATTCTCGCGGCGCCTCACGGAGCGACCGTTGCCGAAGATGCACTCGATGCGGATGGGACGTGGCTTGCGGAGGTTCGCGAGCTGATCGGAAACGAGATTCCTTTCATCGCGACGATCGATCCCCATGCCAACCTTTCTCCGAAAATGGTCGAGGTAACCGACGCGTTGATTGCCTATTCGACCAATCCGCATCTTGACCAGCGCGAGACCGGTCGCCGAGCTGCCGAGCTGATGGCGCAGACCCTCGCGGGAGAAATTTGTCCGACCCAGAGAGCTGCTTTTCCTTCTCTCGCCATTAATATCCAGAGTCAAAACACCTCGGAAGAGCCCATGCGCGGCTTGTATGCGAGCGCAAAACGCATCGCTGATCGAGAGGGGGTTGTGTCTCATTCAATTGTCCTCGGGTTTCCCTACGCCGACGTTCCCGAAATGGGATCCTCCGTTCTCGTCGTTACGAATGCAGATGCTGAGCTTGCGCAGTCTCTTGCGGACCAGATGGCTGGCGAAATGGATAGGCGAAAGTCGGCATTTGAGCCGGAGTTTCTATCGATTGAAGATGCAGTGAGGAGCGCGAATATTGCCTCTGCGTATCCCATTGTCCTGCTCGATATGGGTGACAATGTTGGAGGCGGATCTCCTGCAGACGGCACTGGAAACGCACGGGAGTGGATCAAACACGGTGAGGGCAGGGGGTTTGTGGTGCTTTGTGATCCGGGGGCAGTCCAGCTAGCTGAAAAAAGAGGAGTCGATGCGGAAATTTTGACCGTAGTTGGCGACCCCCAGAATCCTATCAAAGGCACCTTTCGAGTGCAGTCTCTTCACGATGGCGTATTTCATGAGGAAAAGCCGAGGCACGGTGGTTTTTTAGAATTTGACCAGGGTCGGACCGCCGTCCTCGAGACAGCAGACGGGCGGCTTACAATCATGGCGACAAC
>JAKMGR010000097.1 GCA_022424805.1 Verrucomicrobiales bacterium | reverse complement strand
ACTGAATTTGAAAGTAGTCGTAGACTTCGAGAATAAACCCGGTCACGAACTCGGGATGAAATTCGCAGGAATGTCCCTGACACCGATTGCGGATGATTCCTTTCTCGCCCGTCGCCTCACTTCACTTGAGGAACTTCAGGACATGGCGAAAGCTGATCCGGTTAACCTTGTTGGCCTCGCACTCAGCAGCCACGACGACAAACTTTACCTCGATCAACTCGAGGAAATGGTGAAAGGCCGAGTCGTTGATGAAAGCAAATACAAGAGTTGGTGGGACAGCACCAAAAAGAAACTTCGTGAGGACAACCGATTCATTGTTCCTGCCAAGCGAACGGAGCCGCTCGAAATGCGAGGTAAAGACTTCGACCCATCGGAAGGACTGATTGAAGACTTTCGCGAAGCCCGCGACCTGAAGGCGAAAGTGAAAGCCGTCGAGGCTGTCATTAAGGACATCGCCGCCTTCAAAGACAACCCGGAAAAATTGGGCGATCTCGCTGACGAAATTTCTGACATCGCGAAGAAAGGTGTGAAACTTCAGTATGCTCCCGCTGTCGAGTTGTTGCTCGTTCGCGAAGAACTCCAAGGCAAGCTCAAGGACTACGAGCGCCCTGATGGTCAGATCACCGTTGCCGACATTCTTTCGGATGACGAGAGTGCGATCCCCGGACTTTTCGAAGACCTTTCGCTGACCCGTTTGCGCCAGGTCCTCCGCAGTTTCCCGAATGCCTTCAGCGACGAGTGGGTAGAGAAACTCCTCGGGCTCGTTCCCGAGTGCAACCTCCGCTCCATTTCAGAGATTGCGAACTACCTCGATTCCGAGGGAGAAAAAGACGCATTCGTCGGATACATGGAAGAGGGTCTGCAGCAGCGCACGCTGGCTTCCGACGCTCTCGCTTGGATTTGTCGCGAGCGTAAGGGCCTTTCTCAGACCGTTTTCACTCCAACGCTCAGCCTCAACGTGATGAGCTCACTGGAGTCTGACCAACTGAATGATGAAGGTGCGGTTCGCTCAGCCAACCGTCTTCGTGACCTAGTTGCAGACGACCGGGATTTGATCCCCGATCTCATCGATGGAGCGAACATTAACACGATTCGCAACTTCACAGGTCGTCTCATCAACTCCGCTTCGTTCGACGAATTGACCCGTAAGTCGCTCGTGGCTCGAGTCATCAAACTTCATCCCGAAGTGCAGGATCTGCTCGCCGGACGCGAAGAGAAAAAAGACGAGGCTCTCATCGTTTCCGAAGAAAGCCTCGTCGAACGCAAGGCTGCCTACGACAAGCTCATCAAGGAAGAAATCCCGCAAAACCGCGAAGACATCAAGGTCGCGCGCTCTTACGGCGACCTTCGCGAGAACTTCGAGTACAAGTCTTCCAAGGAATACCAGCGCGTGTTGATGAAACGCCAGGGCGACTGGGAGCGCGATCTCAAACTCGCTCAACCGACCGACTTTTCCGATACCGACACCTCACAGGTTTCCATCGGAACGGTGGTGAAGCTCGAATCCACAGACGGAGGCGACGCTCTCACTTACACCGTTCTCGGCGCATGGGACTCCGATCCTGACAGGGGCATTATTGCTTACCTGTCTGAGCGCGGAAACGAGCTCCTCGGCAAAAAGCCCGGGGACGAGATTGAGTTCCACAGTGCTGAAGGAGTGGCAAAGGCATACAAGATCTCTTCGATCGGAGCCTTCAAGGGCTGAAGTCCTATTCCCACCCCAAAATGAAACGGTTTTCTCTGCTCGCTGCACTCCTCTGTGCAGCGAGCAGCTCATTTGGTGCGGAAAAGAAGCCCAATATCGTCTTCATCAATGCGGACGATCTGACTCACACCGACCTCAGTGTTTACGGCGGCCAGGCGATCACGCCGAACTTTGAACGACTCGCGTCAGAGGGAATGCGATTCACGCACTGCTTTCAAGCAGCGCCCATGTGTTCGCCGACACGGCACAACCTCTACACAGGAATTCATCCTGTGAAAAGCGGTGCCTACCCGAACCACACCTTCGCGAAGGAAGGCACCAAAAGTATTGTTCACCACCTGAAGCCACACGGCTACCGCGTCGCGCTCAGCGGAAAAACTCACATTGCTCCCAAGAGCGTCTTTCCTTTTGAATATTCCGGAAAGAAAAATCCCGATGTGGAAGTCATCGAAAAGCTGATGATCAAGTCGAAAGAAGCCGGCACACCATTCTGCCTCTTCGCTTGCTCCAACGAGCCACACACGCCGTGGACCTACGGGGATGCCAGTCAATATCCGCCCGAGAAAATCAAGCTGCCACCATGGCTTCTCGATACTCCCGAAACCCGCGAAGGAATGTCGAAGTATCTCGCCGAGATCACTTATTACGACAGTCAGGTTGGACAAATCCTCGATCTGCTCGACAAGCACGGCCTGGCCGAGAACACCATTGTGATGCTATCGAGCGAACAGGGAAACAGCCTGCCCTTCGCAAAATGGACCTGCTACGATAACGGCCTCCAGACTGCCCTCATCGTGCGCTGGCCAGGGAAAGTGGAAAACGGATCGAGCACTGACGCGATCGTCGAATACGTCGACATAGTTCCCACCCTGCTGGATGCGGCAGCAGCTGAGGCAACGGGACCGCTCGACGGAAAAAGTTTCCTTCCCGTGCTGAAAGGCGAAACTGACCAGCACAAGGACATCACTTTCGTCATCATGACGACTCGCGGGATCATCACCGGCTCAGACACCTACGGGATTCGCCGCGTTCGATCCAAAACTCACAACCTCATTCTCAATTTCACGCCCAAGACGAAATTCACGAACGCATGCACGAAGTCAGGGGAATTTCTTTCCTGGAAAGAAAAAGCCGAGGCGGGCGACGAGCGAGCCAAGCTGCTCGTGGAAAAATATCATCACCGCCCCCGTATCGAACTCTACGAAGTCGGCAAGGCTTGGCACGAATGGAACAATCTCGCTGACTCCCCCGAGCACGTCGAGATCAAGAAAGAGCTTCGCAAACAACTCGACGCATGGATGAAAGAATGCGGAGATCTCGGGCAGGGCACGGAACTCGCAGCAGACGAGCGCCAAGGTGGCAAGAGTAAGAAGAATAAGGGAAAAGCCAAGGGAAAGGCAAAGAAGTAGACTTCCCTTCCTCCGCCAGATCATTCCCCGCAATTTCGCAATCCAATTTGCTTGCGATTTGGGCCGTTTCCATTTATCACAAGTAGGATGAGTGATCAGGATACCCCGCCGCCAATGGACCCGAATCCGGAAGAAGACAATCCGGTCGATGATGCTGTCAATGATGCAGGCGAGGCAGTTGATAAGGCTGTCGACTCTGCCGGCGATGATGCAGGCGAGGCGGTTGATAAGGCTGTCGACTCTGCCGGCGAAGCCGTAGAATCTGCTGCAGAAAAAACCGCCGAAGCCGTCGACAGCGCAGTCGAATCCGTCAAGGAAGCTGCCGCAGTACCTTCTACAGCAGGCATCGGCCTCGGTCAGGGCAAACTCGGTGAAAGCGACGAGAGAACGATGGGGATGCTTGCCCACATTCTTGGCGGCGTAACGTGCATTGTTGGTCCACTCATCATCTGGATGATCAAAAAGGACGAAAGTCCCTTCGTCGATGATCAGGGCAAAGAGGCAACGAACTTTCAGATCACGATTCTGATCTCCCACGTCGTCAGCATGATTCTCGGTGCTCTTACCGGAGGATGCGCCAGCATCATTCTGAGCCCCTGCATTTGGCTCTTCAGCATCATCCTCGCGATCCTCGGAGGCGTAGACGCCAACAAAGGTAAAGCCTACCGCTACCCCTTCGCACTCCGCCTGATCAGCTAAGATCACCCTTTCCGTCTCCCCGCACAAAACCTATGACGGCAAACAAGGGCCTTCTCGGCCTGAACGAACCGCAGCGCGCTGCGGCCGAACATATTCACGGACCCGTTCTTATTCTTGCCGGTGCTGGCACGGGGAAAACCCGTGTCGTCACGACTCGCATCGCCGGGATGCTTTACAACGATATTCCGGCGAGCCAGATTCTCGCCGTCACCTTCACGAACAAGGCAGCTAATGAAATGCGCGAGCGCGTCGGCACAATGGTCGAGGAGGGCATGGCCAAGGACACTACCATTTGCACCTTTCACAGTCTTTGCGTGCGCGTCCTCCGCTCATGCATCGAACGGCTCGGATACAAAAAAACATTCACGATCTACACCCAGAGCGACCAGATCGGCCTACTGAAACGAATCATCGTTCGCAAACTCGGAAAAGACGAAAGTCTCGATCCGAAAATGGCAAACATGATGATCAGCCAGGCGAAAAACTCAGGCCAGCCAGTCAGTGATCAGGAAGATGCCCTCATTGCCGAAGTCTACCGCACCTACCAGAAAGAGCTCAAAGCGCTCAACGCCGTCGATTTCGATGATCTCATGATTCTCGCCGTGCGCGCTCTCGAAGAAAATCCCGATGTGCGGAAAGAATGGCAGCGGAAGTTTCGCTTCATTATGGTCGATGAGTTTCAGGATACGAATCATCTCCAGATGAGCCTGCTCCGCAATCTCGTCGGACCCGAGCAGAATGTCTGCGTCGTCGGCGACGACGACCAGAGTATTTATGGCTGGCGCGGTGCTGATATCACGAACATTCTAGATTTTGAGCGATTCTTTCCGAATCCCAAAGTCATCAAGCTCGAGGAAAATTACCGCTCAACCAATCGCATTCTCCGTCTCGCCAACAGCCTAATCCGGCACAATATCGACCGACGCGAAAAAACACTCTGGAGCAGTCGTGGCGAAGGAGAAAAGATTCGACTGGTATCTATGCCGGATGCAGAGACGGAAGCGGAGTGGATCGTAGCGGAAATTCTCGAATGCCACCGGATCGACCGCCGGAAATACGACGACATCGCGATCCAATTTCGGATGAACAGCCAGTCGCGCTTGCTTGAGGAAGCTCTTCGTGAGGCCGAGGTTCCTTACAAACTCATCGGTGGCCAATCATTCTATGAACGCAGAGAAATAAAAGACGTTCTCGCCTACCTGAATCTGTTCCTCAACCACGACGACGATGTCAGCCTGCTGCGAGTCATCGGGACCCCATCACGAGGCATTGGACAGGGAACCATCGCTCTCGCGACTCAATTCAGCATCGATCACCAGATCAGCATCTTCGAAACGCTGAACGACTTCGAGTTTCTCGCCACCCTCACGAAGCGCGCTCAGAATGCGATCGAAGCATTCTGCGACTTTCTTCACCGATACAGCGATTCCGCTCATACAGACTCGGCAAATTATGCGACGATGACTGAGGAACTTCTCAAGGAGATCGAGTATTCCGATTTCCTCAAAAAGAACTGCAAGACTCCCGAGGAAGTCGACATGCGTCGCAGAAATGTCGCTGAACTGATCGAGGGAATGCACCACCATATTGAAAAATCGAAACGCGGATTGCGCGGATTCCTTGATAGCGTTTCACTTGCTCAGGATAAGGAAGACAAAGACGATGACGGCGGCGAGGGGGTTTCCCTCATCACTATGCACGCTGCCAAAGGCCTTGAATTTGCAGTGAGCTTCATCGTCGGAGTCGAGGACGGCATCCTCCCCCACTCCCGCTCGATCGAAGAAGGAACCCGCGACGAGGAGCGCCGACTTTTCTATGTCGGAATTACCCGTGCGATGGAAGATCTCACCATTACCTGGTGCCATAGCCGTCGTCGCTACGGAGACAATCTCCCTTGTCAGGCGAGTTCCTTTTTCCGCGAACTCAACAAGGAAGAAATAGACGAATCTGATCACGAAGAGCTGGCTTCCGCCCCTGTCGAGGAAGCGGTCGCCGAGGATTACTTCGAGCAGATGAAGCAGATGCTGTCGGGGTAAAATTCACCGATTCCCCTTGCACCCTTCCCCGCCCTATCCGATTTTCCCGCCGTGTCCGAAATCAATTTCAAGAAAGGTAACGAAACGCTGATCAAGGTGCTCGATGGGGCATCGGCGAAGTTGCGTTCGCTTCTCAAGAAACAGGGCCGCCTCGACATTGGCGCCCTTAGGGT
>JAKMGR010000079.1 GCA_022424805.1 Verrucomicrobiales bacterium | reverse complement strand
TCAGTGCCGACGGCCTGCAGCATCGAGACAAAGTGCATTTCGATCGGGCTTCCTACATTGCATTCGGGAAGCGCTATGCGGAGGCGTATCGCAAATTGCGAAAGTGAGTAGCTGCATTTGGAAAAATGCAGACCCGAAACCAGTGGAAGAAGAGCAGGTCGACTGCATCGGAATTTTTCCAAATTCCGCTACAAGCTATGCTTTCCAACAGGGTCAAGTCCGTGACCTCACCCTGTTGAATAGTTCACCTGGCTGGGCTAAGCCACCCTCACCGCCAATCCTCTAACTGCAATTCCTGTGGCAAATCGAGATACCTCTTTGCGGCGACGCCGGGAAATCGGAAGGGAGACAACTCCTCCGCCGTGCGGGGTTGGCTGAGAATGCGCGGAACGCGGAGCGGAATCGGAATGGTTGGTTTTTTTGGTTTGTCAGGATCAATCAGTTCTTTCACCGGTGCAGTAGCAACCTCCTCGTTTTTGTATACGGCAAGGTCCTGGTGATATTGGCGGAGTTGCTCGTTGTATGCTGAGATCTGCTCATTTATGGCTGTGCTGTATTCTTCGTAGGCGGCACGATGAGATTTCAGGTAGCGGCTCGCATCCCAATGGTAGGTGGCAACTTCGAAGAGAAATTTTCGGAAGTTTTCTTCCTGCCCCGTTTCGATGAGGTGATTCACGAGCAGCAGAGAAGAGAGGTAATGAGACATTTGGTGCCGCATCATTTCGACGAGATCCGAACTCCCGACCGGTGCAGGCAGGCTCTCCGGGGGGTTCGGAACGATTCCGCCACTTTCCGGCGAGGGGGGCACTTCGGAAATGGAGCGAAAGACGGGTGGCTTAAGCGGCGGAATCTCGATCGGGATTTCCTCCAGTTCCGGTTCGCCCATGAAGCTTTGAAAGGTGAGTAAAACCAATTCTTCGGGAGGAATCATGGCGATGCCCTCCGGGAAATCCCGCATCGCAGATCGAATTTCTTTTTGTATTCCTGCTCTCCGTTGCGATATCTCCAGGACACCCTTTTCTGCATCGAAAGGAACCACTGCCATGTATTCGGCAAAGCCTTCGAGAAACCAGATCGGCGCACGATTCAACCACTGGTGAGTCAGGGCGTGTGTCGTTTCGTGAATGAGGACGTGAGGGCTGAAAGTATATTTTTCGCTGGTAAGGCCCGTCATTTCCAACGGCACAAGGATGGCTCTGTCCTTCGACAGGTAGGTGCCTCCGGACTCCTTGCGACCGCCTGCTGCGTGGTAATCCTCCATGCGGTAGAAAAGACGGACCCAAAATCGCTGATCGATTGGTTTCGCAACAGCGAGACCGAGCGGGTTGGCTTCCATCGCCTTGTAGGTGGCTTCGAAAACTTTGCAAAGATGCCGCATCGTACTCTTCGGTATCGGCACGTCGGATTCGAGTCGAAAGTGCTTCGTTTCATGAAACGACTTCGGGCCATCGATGAATTCCCCTCGTATGTCCGCTTCGTTGACTGGCTCCGGCTTTTTCCCGGCCACGTAGTTGAGATCGAAAAATTCGGAGACCGCCCGCCACTCTTCAATGAAGCGCTTGTCATCTTCCTGGAATCGAAAAAGCGGAACGTTTACGCTGGTTCCGTCCGTCTTTTTGATCGCTACGGAAAACTGGCGGATTTCCGTGATTCCACCCTCAAGGTGCTTGCCGTCGGTGGACGTCCAGATGCGTGTGGGATTCCAATCCACGAGTGGATCCCCGGTTTTCAGAAACTGGAGTTCCTCGAACTCCGAGAAAGCAATCCGATAGTCGACTTTGTCAAAGTCGTGGGCTCGCGCTGACGGAGGAAAAAGGATCCAGCCCAGCGCGAAAAGAGAAACCGCAACTGTGCCCCATCGATCCGTCACATTCGGGATCGTAACCCGGAATGGGGTGAAAAGGCAAGACAGGAGGCCACGAGGTGCTGTAGATGCCAAGCCCCTACAATGTGCAGATCTCGACGCCCTGCTTGAGCGAGGCGATTTTGTCTTCCCGCTTGGGAATGAACTCCTGGCCGATCCAGCCATCGTATCCGGTATCTGCGATCGCTTTTACAATGGCCGGATAGTAAAGCTCCTGCGTCTCATCGATTTCAGCGCGACCGGGAACTCCGCCAGTGTGGTAGTGACTGAAATATTTCTCCCGCTCGCGGATCGTCGCGATGACGTCACCTTCCATGATCTGCATGTGATAGATGTCGTAGAGCAATTTGAAGTGTTCTGAACCAACTTCTTCGCAGAGAGCAGCCCCCCAGCTCGAAAGGTCGCACATGTAGTCTTTGTGATTCACTTTCGAATTGAGCAACTCCATTGAAATCGTCGCCCCGTGCTTTTCACAGAGCGGCATCAGGCGCTTCAGTCCGGTCGCGCAATTTTTCAAGCCTTCCTCGTCGTCCATGCCATCGCGATTGCCGGAGAAACAGATGATGTTCTCGAAACCAGCTTCGACGCTCTCCTTGATGAGCGGCTCATAGATTTCGACAAGGGTGTCATGATGTTCGACGCGATTGAAACCGTGAGGAATCGACCCGATCTTTTTCTTCTTTCCGCCGATTTCAACTTCCTTCGACGGGTAGCTGACCATCGCACAATGCATATCGTGCTTCTTCATGGTCGCAAAATCCTCGGGATTGAGCAGCTCGATCGACTCCAATCCAAATTCCTTGCCCGCGGTAATGAGATCTTCGAGAGAAATTTTTTTGTAGCACCACTTACAGGCAGAATGACGAATCTTGCCTTC
>JAKMGR010000068.1 GCA_022424805.1 Verrucomicrobiales bacterium | reverse complement strand
ATCCGGAACTTCTCGACTGGCTCGCCACGGAACTTCGCGATGACGGATGGGATGTGAAAAATTTTCTCAAGCTACTCGTTACTTCAGAGACTTATCTGCAAGCATCGAAGGTAGATCCTGACATTGCCGCAAAGGACCCTTACAATCGTCTCCTCGCGACCGGGCCTCGATTTCGAATTTCGGCTGAGATGGTTCGCGATCAGGCTCTCGCGGTTTCCGGATTGCTCAGTGAAAAGATGTTCGGTCCGCCGGTTAATCCTCCGCAGCCTGAACTTGGGTTGAAGGCTGCTTTTGGTTCCGCCACTGATTGGGTCACCAGCAAGGGCGAAGATCGTTACCGACGCGGCATTTACACCCGTTGGCGGCGTTCGAGTCCCTATCCATCGATGGCGACTTTCGATGCACCGAACCGTGAGGTTTGTACGGTCCGTCGGGGGCGCACCAACACTCCTCTGCAGGCGCTCGTAACAATGAACGATCCCGTCTACGTCGAAGCGGCGCAGTCATGGGGGCGGAATGCCGCGAAGTCGGGCGCAAGTTTGAAGGAGCAGATTGCATCTGGTTTTCGCAATGCCCTGATTCGCGAGCCGCGCTCCGAAGAAGTGGCCCGACTCGCTGAGTTGTGGAATGAGGCTGTCACTGCTTTTCGGGAGAATCCTGAAGAAGCCAAAAAAATGGCTGAGGATCCGATCGGGCCGATTCCTGCGAATTCGAATCCTGCGGAACTCGCTGCCTGGACTGTGGTGGGCAACGTGGTGCTGAACCTCGATGAAATGTTTTTGAAACGCTGAACCTCTTCCTCTGAAATCAAATGGATCCGAGACTCGAACGACTTCAATTGGCAACACGCCGCCACTTTTTACGGAACTCAACCGCCGGACTGGGAGGCATCGCGCTGAATGCATTTCTTGCAGATGAAGCGAAATCCGCGACCGGAAATCCGCTCGCCCTGAAAAAGCCGCAGTTCCCTGCGAAAGCGAAACGAGTCATCTACCTGCACATGACCGGTTCCCCGCCGAACCTCGATATGTTCGATTACAAGTCGGAGCTTTCGAAGCGTGACGAGCAGGATTGTCCGGACCGGTTTTTAGAGGGGAAAGAGTTCGCCTTCACATCGGGTGTTCCCAAGTTGATGGGGTCCCCTCGGAAGTGGGCGCAATACGGAAAAGGGGGCTCCTGGATGTCGGATGCGATTCCCCATTTTCACGGCATCGCAGACGATATGTGCATGGTCCATTCGATGCACACGGACCAATTCAATCACGCGCCTGCCGAGCTGTTGATTTACACAGGATCGCCGATTTCGGGACGGCCATCGATGGGGTCGTGGGTGACCTACGGGCTGGGAACCGAGAACCAGGACTTGCCGGGTTTTGTCGTTCTCATTTCCAGTGGAACACAGCCCAATGGCGGGAAAAACTCCTTTGGCTCCGGTTTTCTTCCTTCGGTTTATCAAGGGGTTCAGTGTCGTTCCAAGGGGGATCCTGTTCTCTATTCCTCCAATCCTCCGGGGATGGATCGCACGATGCGTCGCCATACTCTTGATGCGTTGCGCGATCTCAATGAAAAGCAAGCCGAAGAAATGGGGCATCCCGAAACGCTCACGCGGATTTCTCAGTATGAGCTCGCCTTTCGCATGCAGGCTTCAGTTCCGGAGGTGATGGATATTTCCAAAGAAAAAGCGAAGACGCTCGAGGCCTACGGAGCGAAGCCCGGTGAGTCAAGCCTGGCGAACAACTGTCTTCTCGCCCGCAGGCTCGTTGAATCAGGTGTGCGTTTTGTGCAGTTATTTGATTGGGGATGGGACTTTCATGGAACTCGTGCTGATACTGGAATCACCGACGGCCTGACCAAAAAGTGCGCCTCGATGGACAAGCCCATTGCCGCATTGATCAATGACTTGAAGGAGCGCGGCCTCTTCGAGGACACTTTGATCGTTTGGGGTGGTGAGTTTGGACGCACGCCGTTCCGGGAAGGTCGGACTGCGAAAAGCAAAGTGCTGGGACGCGACCACTACCCCGATGCCTTCACTATGTGGATGGCCGGAGGGGGTGTGAAGGGCGGATTCGATTACGGGCAATCCGACGAGCTGGGATTTTCCGTCGCCGAAAACGGGGTCCACGTGCATGATTTGCAGGCAACGATTATGCATTTATTAGGCATGGATCACGAAAAGCTGACCTACCGATTCCAGGGGAGAGATTATCGCCTCACCGATGTGCACGGGCACGTCGTGAAGGATTTGTTGGCGTAGGCGCCCGCCGCCACATTGCTTCTGCTATTCCCGATCCACTACCACTGCTTCTCGTAATTGCTCATCAAACCTCAGCAATCACCCGCTCAAGAAGTGCCTTCGTTTTCTTGATTCCTTCGACTTCACTGAGATTTTTCCCTTCGTATTCAACTCCGATGTATCCCTCGTAGCCTGAGTCGGCGACAGTTTTCATCATCTTGCTGAAGTCAGTGTGGATTTCGTTGCCCTGTTCGTCGAAGTCGTGCGCTTTCGCTGAGACTCCTTTGGCGAAGGGCATGAGGTCTTTGACCCCCTGATAGCGATCGTAGCCGAGACCGTATTCGTCTTCTTTCAGAGATGGATCACCGATGTAGAGTTCCTTTTGCTTGGCGTATTGCTCAGCTTTTCCGCGATTCTTGACGAGATAGAAATTGCCGTAGTCAGGAAGTGCTCCGCAGTTGTCGAGGCCGACGAAGGAGAGAACACCAGCTAGCCAGGCTCCGTTGGAAGAAAGGCCTCCGTGGTTTTCGACAATGACATTCAGGCCCATTGTCGCGGCGTGCTGAGAGAGCCGGCGCAATCCATCGGAACAGAGGTCGGCCTGCTTTTCCGGGCTGAGTTTTGGATCGGAGGCGGCATTGACTCGGATGCTGTGGCAGCCGAGTTCCTTCGCTGCATCCAGCCACGCGTAGTGCCCCTCGATAGCGGCGGTGCGTTTGGCATTGTTAGGATTTCCGAGGCTGCCGACCCGGTCGCACATGATGAGGACACTCGTAACGCCATTGTCGGCACAGCGTTGCTTCATTTTCGCGATGTAGTCGGCGCCTTTTGGCTGGAAGCCAAGCTTGTCGTGCGGCTCGCCGAAAAACTGGTTCACCCACTCGACGGCGGAGATCCCGAAATTTTCTTTCGTGTATGCCGGCCAGTCCAGATTATCGAGTTCGCCCGCTTTGAGGGCGACATGATTGGACCACTGGGCCAGTGAAATGTCGTAATGCGGTCCCGCATCGACGATCGGCTCCTCTGGTGGAATTAGCCCGGATTTTTCACAAGAGGAAAGAAAGGTTCCTGTCGCGAGAGCAGCGGATGAGGAAGTTAGAAAGCGTCGTCGATCTAGTGTCATGGCCGGAGTTTAACCTTATTGGGTCTGGGACTCAATTGACTTTGTTTCACTCCGTTTTCTCCTCTTCGATCCGAATTTGTTGGTTGGTGGATGTGAGAGAGTCAGGAGTTGCTGCGCAATCGCTTCGCCAGGCTCGTCCATCTCTTCGAACTCTCGCTGTTCCTCACGGCCCGATCGAGTGACGTTTTATCTCCTACCAGAATCACGAGACGTTTTCCTCGAGTGATCGCTGTGTAGATCAGATTTCTCTGTAGCATTACGTAGTGTTGAGAAGCCAATGGAATGACGACAGCGGGGAATTCGCTTCCCTGCGATTTGTGAATCGTGATCGCATAGGCAAGCTGGAGTTCATCGAGCTCGCTAGGCTCATAATCGACGCGATGATTTCCGGAGAAGGCTACGTAGATCGTGGACGGTTCCGTAGTGATTTCGGCGATGTGACCGATATCGCCGTTGAAGACATCTTTTTCGTAGTTGTTCCGCGTTTGAATGACTTTGTCACCAACGCGAAAGGTAGTTTGAAACCTCTCGATCTCGAATTTGAGCTCTCCGGGTGGATTGATGGCTCTTTGCAGCTTTGCATTCAACTCTCGTGTACCGAGCGATTGCTTGTTCATCGGCGTTAGAATCTGAATGTCGTCTCGCAGATCGAGACCGAAGCCTTCCGGAATGCGTTTCAGAATAAGGTGCTCAAGAGTCTCCTGAATTGATTCGGGAGAATTTCGTTCCAGAAAGAAAAAATCGGAGTCTGCAGCGTTGTCGGCACTTGGGCGTTTTCCTTCATTCACGTCGTGAGCGGCGGTGATGATTTTGCTGGATGCTGCCTGCCGGTAGATTTTCGTAAGGCGGGAAACAGGAACGGCGTCACTTTCAATGAGGTCCTGGAGGACTGCTCCGGGTCCGACTGAGGGAAGTTGGTCAACATCGCCGACTAGCAAAAGATTTCCTTCAGGTGGGAGGGCTTCCACGAGACTTGCCATGAGGCGGATGTCGATCATGGAAGCTTCATCGACGACGAAGTAGTCGCCTTCGAGCGGCTTTTTCGCACCTCTCGTAAATCCGTTTTCGGGCTGATACTCGAGGGTGCGATGAATCGTGGAAGCTTCGATGCCAGTGCTCTCAAAGAGTCGCTGCGCAGCCCGGCCTGTTGGTGCGCAGAGCACGGGTTCGACTTTTTTTGCCCGCAAAATCTCGAGAACAGCGCGGAGGATGGTCGTTTTGCCCACTCCGGGACCACCGGTGATGACAAACACTCGATGCCGGGTCGCTTCCAGAACGGTGGCAGCCTGCTCGTCCCCGAGAGTCATATTTTCGTGTCGCTCAAACCAGGTAATTGCTCGATTGGCTTCCACCTCCGGAAGGGTCGTCTCTTTCTCCGCGAGGGCCTTGATTCCATCGGCAACGGTTTGCTCAGCCAATGCCAGATCAACTGGGAAAATTAGTTCAAAATCCGCGACGAGCCGAGTATTGAGAATGAGTCGATTGATCGCGAGTTCGACCGTTTCCTCCTGTGCTCCCAGCGTCTCCAGGGCAACGTTGGTAAGCTTCTCACGAGGGAGTCCGCAGTGCCCCTGCTTCTCCGCTTGCTCCAGGGTATAAAGAACTCCAGCCTCGATCCGCTTGGGGGCGTCATCGGCCTGACCCATTTTTCGAGCGATGTCGTCGGCGGTTTTGAATCCGATTCCGGGAAGCTCCCGGGCGAGTCGGTAAGGGTCTGCGCGAAGAATGTTGACCGCCTCAGGTCCGTAAGTTTTGAAGAGGCGGAGGGCACGCGTGGTTGAGAGTCCGTGTTCATGAAGAAAAATCATGATGTCGCGAACCGATTTCTGTCGTTTCCACGAATCCTTGATTTTGAGCCTTCTCCCTTTCCCGATGCCGCTGACTTCCTCGAGCCGTTGAGATTCCTCTTCGATAATCCGAAAGGTATCATCCCCAAACTTATCGACGATGCGCTTGGCATATGCCTTTCCGACCCCATCGATGAGCCCACTTGCTAGAAATCGCTCGATTCCCTTTTGCGTATTGGGGGCGACGGCTTGAATTCGATCCGCTTGAAACTGTCGGCCGAAACGCTTGTCGTTTTTCCAATTGCCGAACGCTTTGATTTTCTCTCCCTCCACGACCGCAGGGAGACTGCCGAGAACGGTGATTCGCCCTTTGTCGTCTGTGTGGGGGCTCGTAGAGGGCATTTCCACCTGCATGATGGTGTAGCCATTTTCTTCGTTATGGAAAACAATAGAATGCACTGCTCCCTCAACTTCAGTTGGGTCGGGAAGAGTGGCGCTCATGGTTATTAGTCTGAAAAAAGGGCCTTAGAACGGGCAAATCCCGCCCTTTACAAGCCACTACCTCTGTCGCATATTCACCGCCCCATGGCAATTCTCTCCATTCTGTTGACGGTGATCATCATTGCGACCAGCATTCTGATGATCTTGATCGTCCTTGTCCAGCGCCCGAAGCAAGAAGGTCTCGGTGCTGCCTTCGGTGGCGGCACACTCGATTCGGCACTAGGTGCTCACACGACTGACATTCTTCAGAAGATCACGACCTATCTCGGTGTCATTTTCTTCGTTTCAGCAATCGGACTCGCAATGGTGAAAACTCGTGAGTTCAATGCGACAGCAGCGCAGAATCCTCTGGAGAATGTAGAAAATCGCGAGCCGGAGATTCCCGGACTTCCACCTTCTCTAGCCGCACCGGGAACGGAACCTCTCGATCTTGGAACGGAGCCACTCGACTTGGGTGATACACCAGCACCACAGAGCGCCCCTGCAGAAACTCCGGCACCAAAGGCTGACGGCAAGGGCAAAGCTGCAGACAAAGCCAAGTCTGCCCCGAAGTCCGAGAAAGGGAAAGCTAATCAGCCAAAGGAAGGTAAAGGCAAAGCAAAGGCAAAGCCTGCTCCCAAAGCTGCAGACAAG
>JAKMGR010000043.1 GCA_022424805.1 Verrucomicrobiales bacterium | reverse complement strand
GGATGTGGCGAAGTAGAGGAAGAAAGGCTTTTCGCTATCTGCGATGATGAATTCCTGCGACGCATTTGCCATCTGAACTGCATTACGTCCGTCGCCTTTCATATAGGTTTCGTAGTGGTAGACCTCCTCCGGCGCGACGTGGTATTTCCCGATGTGACCGGTGCGGTATCCCGCATTGGTCATGACCCGCGGCAGGCTGTAGCTGACGACATCGAGAAAGCTCGCGAATTTGTGGTAGGAATGCTGGTGCCCGTACTGCCCATTGAGGTGGTTGTGGAGTCCTGACATCACCACCGACCGGCTAGCGGAACAACTCGCGGTCGTTGCGAACGCATTCAGGAAAAGGGTCCCATCTGCAGCGATTGCATCGATCGCAGGGGTCTTCGCGACGGGGTCACCATAACAACCCAGCGTCGGTGACTCGTCATCCGTGATGATGAAAATGACGTTTTTCTCTGCTGCGTGAGCAACAATAGAAGCGGCAAAGATCAGAAGGAAAAGAAGAAATCTCATCCCCGCAATCGTGCGGATGGATAGGCGTCCGGTCAAGGTTGCGAATGCGTGATGGGCAAACCCAAAACTCGCGCAATGAGATTACGTCCGCCGCCCGAACTTTCGTTCCAGTTCCGCGTAGTCGATCTGGATCAGGGTGGGCCTGCCGTGTGGACAGCAGTAGGGCATGTCGCATTCGAGGGTGTCCTCGAGAAGTTTCTGCAGTTCTTCGTTGTGAAGAGGGTCGTTCGCTTTCACAGCGTGGCGACAAACGGTGGTGGCGATCATGTCTTCGCCGAGGCGGAGTTCGGACATGCGCTCACTGGAGGTCCGGATCTCGTCGATGACCTCCTGGAGAAAGCCCTCTGGATCGTCGCTCTTCAGAAAGGTAGGGAGGGAGTCGATCTTCAACGTAGTTCCACCAAATGGTTCAGCGGAGAGACCAAGCTTGTTGAGTGTTTCGAGATTTTTCTCGATGAGGTCAAAGTCGCGAGGCGGGAGATCTACCATGATCGGCGTGAGAAGACGCTGGCTCGGAACGCCCTCAGTCTCCATGCGGCGCTTCATCTCCTCGAACAGAACGCGTTCATGAGCGGCGTGTTGGTCCATGAGGACAAGACCTTCTTTGCCTTCGAGGAGAACGTAGAGCTTTCCGAGTACGCCCATGAGTCGGTAGTCGCCCGCTTTGGGTTTTTCTTTTTCTGGCTCAACCTTACCGGGTTGCTCATCCAACCCTTCGTAGCCTTGGCGAAGAAGGGTCGAGTCATCGTTTGTATCCAGTTGGGCAGTGCCCTCCTGAGTGTCTTCGGTTCCGTGACCGGCTTCGGCTCTCTCACGTTCGATTTGGGTAAAAAGTTTCTCGGGTTCTTTTTCTGACTCCGCTGCAGCAGAAAGATCGCTCCAGTCATTTCGCAGCGAGCGCTGCTCAGCTTCAGGAATGAGATTTTCCTGAACGAGAGAAGGAGAGGTCACCAGGTTTTGTGCAGTGGGGGGATCCGACTTTGCTCCGGTTAGACCGACTCCGGAAACAGGCCGGGTCATTCTTTCGCGCAGTGTCGCCTGAACGGCCGTGATGATCGCATCCTGAACGCCGAACCCATCGTGAAAGCGAACCTCCCGCTTCGCGGGGTGGACGTTTACATCAACGGCGGTGGGATCCGTTTCGAGAAAGAGAAAGGTGACTGGATACTGCCCTTTCATGAGGGCGGTATGATACCCTTCGCGGAGTGCCCGCGTGATGATGGCCGCCTCGACAGGGCGACCGTTGAGAAAACTGAGCTGCTGACGCCGGTCGCTTCGTCCCATTCCGGGAGGGCCGATGAATCCACGAACCTTTACGCCTTTGTGTTCGGTGAGTTCGATTTCGAGAAGTCGACTGGCGAGGTCGTTGCCGACGAGTCCGCCGATGCGTTCGCGGAGACTATCGGTTGCCGGAAGCTGGAAGGCTAGTCGATCGTTGCGGACGAGAGAGAATCGAATCTTCTCGTGTGCGATCGCCTGCGTTTTGATGACTTGTTCGAGATGAGAATATTCGGTGTTCTCTGTCCGCAGGAATTTCCGTCGAGCCGGGAGATTGTAAAACAGGGAGCGCACTTCGATCTGGGTGCCGGGCGGTTCGCCACAGTCCTTCACGCTGACGACTTTTCCTCCGTTGATGATGATTTCGGTTCCGGTGAGGGAATCGGGTTCGCGGGTTGCGAGTCGAAATTTGGAGACGCTCGCGATACTTGGGATTGCTTCCCCTCGAAAGCCGAGAGTGTGGATCGCGGCGAGGTCCTCCTTCGTTTTGATTTTTGAGGTCGCGTTTCTTTCGAGGCACATCAGGGCGTCGTCTCGATTCATCCCGCAGCCGTCATCGGTTACGCGGATCAATGCGATGCCGCCGCGCTGGATGCGTATCTCGATGTTGGAGGCACTGGCGTCGATGCTGTTTTCGACGAGCTCTTTTGCAACAGAGGCAGGGCGCTCGACAACTTCACCAGCGGCAACCTGGCTGGCGAGGGATTCGGGTAGGAGACGGATTTTTCCCATAGGAACGAGGGGGCGGACTGGAGCAAGGGGATTCTCTCAACTGAGAGCGGGGCAGGGCTGAACGCAACTTGAAAAGATTTGGGATTGCGCGTTTCCGGCATTATAGTCCCAGCATGATCACGGTCACAGACTCAGCTGCCAACCATCTTCGATCCCTGTTGGAGGAAAAGGATTTTTCTCCAAAGGAGAGGGGACTTCGCCTTTTTGTCGAGAAAGGTGGCTGTGCGGGAATGTCCTACGCAATGAAGATCGATGCGTTAGTGGACGGTGATGAGGTCATTGAAAAAAATGGCGTTAGAGTTTTTGTTGATCCAGAAAGTGGTGAATACCTGAAGGGTATCCAGCTCGACTACGTTGATGCCCTCAACGATTCGGGATTCAAAATCGAAAATCCGAACGCAGCACGCAGTTGTGGATGCGGGACTTCCTTTGAGCCAACGAAAGAAGGCCAGGAGCCGGAATACGATCCCGAAACGATGGACGGAGAAGTCTGCGGCAGTACAAGCTAATCCAAAATTATTCCAGAAGATGGAGGCTGTTTCAGAAGAGAGTTCTTTTTCCCGTAATTCAAGGGAGCAGGACGAGGGTCGTCACAAGAGTGGCAGTCCGATTCTCTGGATTGCAGCGATTGCCGTGCTTATTGGGCTAAATTTTGCTTCGTGGGTCTTTTGCATGATTGTGTTCGGCAAACCGGAACGCCCGTTGAATTACAAGCTTCTCACGAAATTGGAAAAACTGGATCCGATCCGTGGATTTATGCCGGTGACCGCACCTCGGGGAAAATTTTATTCTGCGAAGGACCTCTATGCCAGGATTTTCACGTTTCGCC
The DNA here is from genome assembly GCA_022424805.1 of Verrucomicrobiales bacterium. Classification (GTDB taxonomy): domain Bacteria; phylum Verrucomicrobiota; class Verrucomicrobiia; order Verrucomicrobiales; family DEV007; genus Arctic95D-9. The sequence continues at coordinate 1,261 of JAKMGR010000043.1, read as the reverse complement.
CGAATGAACTCCGAGCCTACAACGGCATTCTGAAGCGCAACTACCTTAAAAACTACATCGAAGTGGACGACATCGTTTTTCTTTCGGGAGAGTTCGTGGTCGATTCTGTCCAAGAGATGGGGGAGGACGATGTTTTTACCAGCGGTCTCGTGGTGCGGGGACGATCGACTACGTTTCCTGATGTGATTCTCGATTTCGCGCTGCCTTCCGAGGAGCCGCCGGCGAGATTCGAATTGGCGAAGGGTGATGTCATTCAAGTTCCCGAGTCCTCCACTTGTGCCGCCTTGCTCAATGTCGAACGCCTTGATAATGCAGTGATGGTTTTTACCGTTGCTCCACTTGTGACGAGGACGCCGGCTACAACGAAGGATCCGATCCTGATGAACCGGGAGTTTGAATTGGCCGAGAATGCGGTGATTCGTCTTTTTACTCCGCCGCAGATTCAAGTCGATCCCGAAAGATGGCCGATCAGCGAGGAAATCGTGTTAGTAGAAGAGGATGAGATCGAGGAAAAGCCCGTTGAATTGAGCGTGAGCGAGGAAGAAGAAGCGAAAGCGGAGTGACGAAGGTTGACCGAGGTGGCTTTCTCCTAATTATCAGCTTCTATCATCAATCGTAACCCAAGTTTGTAGGAGCCTTGTAGTTCGGGAAGTTTTTGCTGAGTTCCTGTTGCAGCTCCTGCGCTTTTTCGCGATTTCCCAGCGACTGATACGCCTTGATGACTTTGGTCAGGGCGAGGGGCGTGACTTCGGGGTCCGTGAAAATTTGACTGACGACGAGGTATTCGCGCGCGGCATCTTCGAGTCGACCATTGGCAACGGCTATGTCACCGAGCAGGATTCGAGCTTCGGCATTGGTGCGGCCTTCTTTCTGCGATCGCAGACTTTCCTGCGCGCTATTGCGGGCGGCCTCGTAGTCCTGCATACAGAGTTGAGAAATGCCGCGTTGCAGATATGCATTGGCTCGCTCGCTGGGGCGCTCGGTAGCGAGTAGGAAGTTGTCCCATGCGGTGATGGAGAGAACGTGCTTTTTCAGAATCTTGCGTGACTTGGCGAGTTGTTCCCATATTGCTTTCGTTGTTTTCGATGGGTCGTCCGGAGTGCTGATGAGAGAGAGAAAGTATTCGGCGCGCTCGTGGTCATCATTCGCAGCCAGTTTCTTGCCGAGATATTCGATGACGGGTGGAGGAATCGAAGCTCGTTTTTTCTTCGCGTTGGCGTTCTCGGGCAGAGCACTCTCGATGTAGCGTTTTGCTTCGGTG
>JAKMGR010000042.1 GCA_022424805.1 Verrucomicrobiales bacterium | reverse complement strand
GCGCATACATCCAATACCGGCGAACGGAAATTCCCACGATGATGCAGACTTTTGACTATCCGGAAATGGGTCCGAACTGTACTTCACGTAGCACCTCGACAGTGTCGCCGCAGAGCCTGTTACTGATGAATAACAGGCGCGTCCGCGAACTTGCAGATGCCTTGGCCCTGCGAGTTAGTGAAGACTCTGCTGCGGAAAAGGTAGTCTCCGTTTACCGAATTGCGCTGAGTCGGAATCCGACGGAGGAAGAGAAGATCCTCGGGGTGAAAACCCTGACCAAACTTCAATCGAAGTGGGGCGATGATGCCAATGGGGCTCTCTCTGCCTATTGTCACGCCATCTTGAACTCGGCTGCCTTTCTCTACGTCGACTAAAATTGAAACTTGCTCCATGAAACGACGCGACTTTTTTGCAAGAACATCCGACGGACTGCTCGGCGCTGCTTTCGCTCATCTATTCACTGACGATCTCTTTGGGGCGGGCGGTTCGCACGGCATGGGCCCTCCCTACAATTTGCAGCCCAAAAACGGGCATCATCCGGCGCGGGCGAATACGGTGATTCAGCTTTTTATGAACGGCGGGCCGAGCCAGATGGATCTTTTCGATCCGAAGCCTCTGCTGCGAAAGTATGATGGCCAACCCTTTCCTGGTGACATCGAGGAAATTGGAAACAGCAATCCTACAGACATTGGAGTCGTCATGGGCGGGCAGTACGAATTTCAGCGTCACGGCGAATCTGGAATGTGGATGGCCGACCCGCTGCCTCATCTGTCGAAAATGGCGGACGACATTTGCCTGGTCAACTCGATGTGGACGGATCATCCGAATCACGACAACGCTCTCTATAAGATTCACAGCGGTCGCCTTTTCATGGGATACCCGACATTGGGCGCGTGGTCTGTCTATGGGCTCGGGTCAGAAAATCAGAATCTTCCCGCCTACGTGGTTCTCAATGACCCGCTCGGTCTTCCCAAAAACGGAACGCGGAACTGGACCTCAGGATTTCTTCCTCCGACTTTTCAGGGGACGCCATTTCGTCCGACCGGTTCCCCCATTCTCAATCTGAAGCCGCAGTTTGATGAGCCGGATGAAGTGACCGAAACGGCGCGTGGTTTGCTTCGGCAGCTCGATGAAATTCATCGGAAGGAGCGGCCACATCAATCGGCGCTCGATGCTCGAATCGAAAGCTACAGCCTCGCTGCACGAATGCAGCTTTCTGCCGGAGAAGCGCTCGATCTGAATCGGGAAAGCGAATCGACGAAAGAGCTCTACGGGATTGGAGAAAAGGGGACTGATTCATACGGGCGACGCTGTTTGCTGGCACGCCGACTCGTTGAGAGAGGTGTGCGCTTTGTGCAGATTTTCCTCGAGGAACAGCCGTGGGACAGCCATGCCGATCTGGGAGATAACCATCGTGCAATCTGTGAGAGGACGGACAAACCCGTGGCAGGTCTGCTTCGCGATTTGAAGCAGCGCGGTCTACTTGATTCCACCCTCGTGATCTGGGGTGGCGAATTTGGACGGACCCCTACGACGCAGAAAGTTGGCGGAGTCTACACAGGGCGGGACCACAATATGCAGGCCTTCTCAACGTGGATGGCTGGCGGCGGTGTGAAAGGTGGAATCACCTATGGGAAGACCGATGACTTTGGACATTCCGTGGTGGCAGATCCTGTCAGTGTTCACGATTTTCACGCCACAGTTCTGCATTTGTTAGGGCTTAATCATCAGAAGTTGTTCTACAAGCGCAGCGGGCTGGAAGAAAAACTTGTCGGATTCGATCCGCCTCGAGTTGTTGAGGAAATCATCGCGTGATTTTCCCGCCTTTACTTGAGTGAACTCATGTATGAGAGCAGGTCGTCCATTCCCTGGTGGTCGAAAGCGGCTTCGAGTCCATCCGGCATCAGGGAGAGTCGCGATGCGGCAACTTCTTCGATTTCGGATCGCAGGATGTTTTCCACCTGGCCATCCGCGCGGGTGATCGTAATGCCGGTGGAGTTTTTCAAGGAAATCAGGCCAACGACGGAACTGCCGTCTTTACGGGTAACGATGAAGGCCGCGAATTCCGGATTCACTTCCCGATTCGGATCGAGAATGTTCACGAGCATCCATGCGCTCCCGTGATTCTGGAAGGTCGCAGAAATCGGTCCAACAGTGTTTCCCAACTCCTTCGGCTTTGTGGCAAGACAGAGACGCTGGATTTGGACCGCGGTGAAATCTCCGGGATTAAGGTCACCCTTTTCGACTGCGTCGAGCAGATCGCTGTGACGATCATGACAGAGTCAGAACTGCTTTGGCAGGAACGGAATGCCGCCAGAGTGAGGAGTCCCTTTAAACTGGAGCTTTGATTGAATCCTGCAATACGATTGGGAAACGATTTAATGAAACGTCGGCAACTTTTTAAGACTACCCTGGCTGGTTCTGCGGCAGCCATCTGGGGAGAGAGTCTCGTTGCTTCCGCCGAAGCGAACACCACCTTCGATGGGATACTCGATTCCAATATCAGCTTGTTTCGCTGGCCCTTTCGCCGATTGCCGCTGGACGAAACCAAGAACCTCGTTGAGAAATTACGATCTCTCGGTGTGACGGAGGCATGGGCCGGGAGCTTCGAGGGTGCCTTTCATCGCGATCTTGCATCGGCCAATGTACGATTGGCGGGAGAGTGCGAGTCCTATTCCGAACTGAGTCCTATAGGCACAGTCGATCCGCTGGAGCCGGGGTGGAAAAGAGATTTCGATGCCTGCGTTTCTAATTTGAAAATGCCAGGGATACGATTGTTCCCGAATAGGCACGGCTATTCGCTCGATCATCCCATGTTCGTTCGCTTGTTGTCACTTGCCGCGGAGGCTGGAGTATTGGTTCAGCTCGCAGTGACTTTGGAAGACGTCCGGACGCAGTCGGAAGAAATCGTGAGCCCGGATGTGGATCTTGAGCCACTGCCCGAGGCGATGGGCAAAGCACCGGATGCGAAAGTACAATTGCTCAACTTGCGTCCGCGGATTTCGCAACTGACAACTCTGGCTGAAGTGCCGGGGCTTTTCTTTGATACAGCGAGGGCAGACGGAACGGATGGTGTAGCTTCGCTGCTCGAGAACACGGCACCAGAGCGAGTGATTTTTGGAAGCAACGCGCCCTTCCTGATTCCAGAGGCTGCTCAGATTCGCGTTCACGAAGCTGCTCTGGATCCAGGGCCCTTGCTGTCCGTCTTGAGAGGTAACGCATCGAAGTTGATGAAATTCTGATCGATATGCAACTTTCCGATCTGACTTTTGGACTGCCAGAGCGAGAGCAATTGGAGCGCTATCGAATTTGGGATTCCTATTTTACGCCTTCGCACGGTCATCCAGGTAACGATGGGTATTCCGGGATTATTGCGGAGATGGATCGAGCGAAACGTGCAGCTCTCGAATTGGGGCGCTTTGAAAAACTCTGTTTTTTTCCTCATGTCGGGATTGGGACAACGAGTGACGCCGCTTTGGAAAAGTTGCTGCGGGAAAAACCGGAGCTAATCTTGAAGTCTTTCGAACACTGGCCGGAAAAGATGCTGGGCATGATCCAACTGAATGCGAATGACAAGAGCGCCTCGCTCGATGCGCTGGATCGCTGGCTGCGGGACGGTCCCATGTGCGGAGTCTACTTTCCCGGTGGAGGTCCGGGAGCGCTTTGCTGCACGCATCCGAATTTTCCTCCGCTCGTGGAGCGTATTGCGGAACTCGGCGGTGTCATCATGCAGCACACTTGGTTCGTAACCGGCGGCAAACCGAAGCCGAGAATGTCGACTCCTTCCGAATTGGTGGAGTTGGCGATAAAGTTTCCGGAGTATGCCTTTGTTTGCGCTCATGCCGGCGGGGAGTGGGAAAAAGGAATTCGGGCTGTTGCAGATTACCCCAACATTCTCGTCGAGACCTCTGGCTTTGATGCTACGGCAGGGTTCATTGAAATGGCGGTGCGCGAGCTCGGGCCAGAGCGAATCATTTTTGGCAGCCATCTACCATCCCGCTCGCTGGGCACGGAGTTGTCAAAAGTGACTGCTGCGGTAATTGATGAGTCAGCTAAGTTCCAAATCCTCGGTGAGAACTTTCGCAGGCTGCTCGGAGAATCGACACGATAACGGTATTCCCGGATTCGAGAGGCATCCTATGATTCGGAAATGAAGTTGTTCCCTTTGTTCTTCCTGTTTCTGTTTCTGTTTTCGGTTTCCGTTTCTTTGGCGGAACCTATCGAAATCGAAAACCGTCTCGAGCTCTTCGCCGATGATTTTCTGATTGAGTCGATCTCCGAGCAAGTGACGCGACACGTTCATCAGCCCGAGCCGAAGGACGTCGTCTTTACCGCTGATGCGAGTTGGGAAGGGAATACATCGGGTTACTACACGGTGTTTCGCGACGGCGATATGGTGAAAATGATTTATCGCGGGTGGGCGCACCAGCCGGACAAAATTGTGAAACAGCTGCACCGCGAATTTGCCTGCTACGCCGAAAGTAAGGACGGCCTGACCTTTACCAAACCGAAACTGGGGCTGCATGAGTGGGAAGGATCAAAGGCGAACAACATCATTCTCGACGATAACTCGACGCATAACTTTGCTGCCTTTAAAGACTCAAACCCGAATTGTCCCCCAGAGGCTCGATACAAAGGCATCGGCGGTGAGAAGAAAGAGGGTGGACTGTTTGTCTACCGATCGGCAGACGGGATTCATTGGAAGAAGATCAAAGAAGAGGCTGTGATTTTCGATGGAGCTTTCGATTCTCAGAACATCGCATTCTGGGATGAGCATGCGAAAGTCTATCGTGCCTACTATCGAATCTTTTCGGAGGGCGGAACGGAAGGCGGAGAATGGAAGCCGAAAGGCGTCCGCGCAATCCGCACCTCGACATCGACGGACTACGTGAATTGGAAGCCGGGAACGGACCTGACCTATTCGAAGGGAACACCCTCTCAACATCTCTACACCAATGCCGTGCAGACTTACCTTCGAGCACCGCATTTGCTGATCGGATTTCCCACTCGTTACCTCCCGGACGAAGGGCAGCGCGTCGAGCCGGTCTTCATGATGAGTCGGGACGGAGTTCGCTTCACCCGCTACAACGAGCCGGTCATTCCCGAATCTGCTCCAGCTGATCGAGCTGGCAATCGCAGTAACTATATGACCTGGGGAATCGTTGAGTTACCTTCCGAACCCGGTAAGTTATCAGTCTACGCAACGGAAGCCTATTACGGCCCGGTCCCGGGACGAGTCCGTCGCTTTGTGTATCGGACTGATGGCTTTGTCTCGCTTCGAGCTGGTAAAAGGAAGGGCCACGTGAAGACCAAATCTCTCCGGTTTGGAAAGGGCGATCTCACATTGAACTATGCTGCTAATGCGGGCGGCTCACTCATCGTCGAAAGACTGGATCGAGACGGTAAGGTTGTCGCGAAATCAAAACTTCTGACGGGGGACTCGATTTCGGAAAAAGTGGAATGGGCAAGCGGCGAGCCATTCCAGGAAGACGGAACCGGAAGTTTCCGGTTTCATCTCGTGAAAGCCGACCTCTATTCGATGAAATTCGAGTGAGAGTCCCTATTCCTGATAGAGATAATCCTCGAGTTGCTTGCTGGAATTGACGTTGAGTAAACGATATCCCGCATTGCTCAAGCCCATTGCTGCTTCGGGATCATTGGTGGGCTTGTTAGGAGATTTTGCGAGCAGCTTGTTGATCGCGTTTGGGTCACGGCTGGAAACTTCTTTGACGAGTTGGCGAACGACCTTGCCACCTTTCAGATAGATCCGCTGCTCGCGACCTGTGTCGATTGTAGTGCCTTCGGGGCCGTTGGGATTGAAACTCCAGTAGCCCTGACTCTTGAAAATGAAGTAGAGTTGACCGTTTTTGAAATAGTATTGATCCGTTGCGGTTCCGTGATCACCTCCGCTGGTGAATACCATCTTCACGAGGCTGTCATCCTTGTAGTATTTCGTGAGTTCAGCTACCTCGGGCCCATCGTCGAGCTTGATGTGCTTCTTAGTCAGGCTTGCACTTTCAGTGGCGTTGTAGTCAGCGCGGATCTGTTTCACAGCGTCCTCGACCCAGTCGGCTTGTGCATTGGATGTGAAAAGGAGAATGGAGGCGGCAATAAGTGCGAAAGATATTTTCATGATCTGAGATATTGGTTATGACGAGTTGAGGGTAAGCTCTATGCCGAAATGATTTATTTCTCGTAAATTTTCCCCTTCTCCACAGCTGCTTTCCAGGGACGCGGTTTCGGTTCGCGATAGTCGGGGTGATCGGCCGGGGCGTGGTGACGTCGGGCTTTGGATCGGCCGCCATTCCAGATGTCGTATTCGGGGTCGGCGTATTTGTCAAAAAAGGCGTAGAGCTTTTCAGCCATCTCCTTCTGAATCTTTTCGTAGCCCTTCTGGTTGAATAGATTGACTCGTTCCATTGGGTCAATCTCGAGATCGTAGAGTTCACCTGGTCCTTCGGGGGAGCGACGCTCAACGTATTTCCAGCGCTCATTGCGGACGGAGCGGCAGCTTTCCATTTCGTAGTACATATCGATTGGCCACTCGACTTCCTCGCCACGGAGAATCGGCGCATAGCTCTTACCTGTCAGCTTTGGCTTCTCGGGAATCCGACTTTCCAACCCGACATACTCCAGAACGCTGGGGAGAAAATCGCAGTTTGTGACGACGGCATCGCTCTTTCCGGACGGAATGCTTCCGGGATGGTGATAAATCAGCGGAACGTGCATCATCATGTCGTGAGCGGCCATCGGCTTGGTGTGATCGCCCATTCCGAAGAATCCGTTCTGACCACCCATCCAACCTTGGTCACCGGTGAAGACGACCACTGTGTTTTCATCGAGGCCGTGTCTCTCCAAAGTTGCGAGGATTTCACCCACACCGTCGTCGACTCCGCTGACCTCGGCGGCGACGCGTCGGATGCTGACGATGTTGTTGTGATAGTCCAAATTGGAATACTGCCAGGGATGGGCCGTGTCACGTGGAAAGGACGGAAGATGCTTGTCGGCATAGTAACCAGCCCAGCGATTTTTGGCGGGGCGGAGGAGAAGCCGACTGAGGCAATAGGGGCCGTTGTAGGAAAGGAAGAGAAAGAAGGGTTTATCGCCGTCCTTATTTTGCTCGATGAAATCGATCCCGCGCTCGGTCCAGAGATCGGTCATGTATTTCGGCGACTTGTCGATCAATTTGCCGTCGAGGATGACAGGATCGTTGTAGAGACTGCTGGTTCCGCCTCGTGGCATTGTCGCCCAGTAGCTGAAGCCGTCGTGCGGTTGCATGTTGGCACCGAGATGCCATTTCCCAGAAAGGCCGCAGACGTAGCCTTCATCGTGTAGGATTTCGGGCAGGGTCTCAAATTCCTCGAGCATGTAGTAGGCCTCGTCACCCATCATGGTATGCTGAGGAACGAAGGAGTGAACACCGTGCTGGGAAGGCATCAGGCCGGTGAGGTAGGTCGCGCGCGTGGGAGAGCAGACTGGGTTGGTGGAAAGGCTCTTCATGAACTGCATGCCTTCGTCCGCCATTCGGTCGAGATTGGGTGTCTGAATGTCAGGGTTGCCGTAGCAGCCGAGCGTCCAGGCTCCGTGGTTATCGGTCAGGATGAAAATGATGTTCGGTTTCTCCTTCGTCCCGGCACTGAATCCAGCGGGAAAAAGGGCGAACAGGAGAGCAAGGATCAAACAGGGTTTTTTCATATGTCTAACAGGGTTATATTGATGATTGAACCCTCTTGGGTGTCGGATCAAACTGGGTTGAATTCCGTCTCGTTTTCTCACGGATTGGTAAACCGGGCAATGTTCGAATCGGGTTTTGCGTAACGCGATTGCACCGGATTCGTGAAGCGACAGAGAGAGAGAAGGTCGCTAGTGTTCTCCAATGAAATCGCTTCTTGTTGCTCTTTTACTTGCTGTAGCTGTTTTCGCATCGGCGGATTCGAAACTCCCCAACATCCTGGTTTTCCTCGTTGATGACATGGGGGTGATGGATACTTCGGTTCCTTTTCTGACGGACGAAAACGGTGAGCCGAAAAAGTATCCGCTGAACAATTTTTACCGGACGCCGTCGCTGGAACGGCTCGCGGCCCAGGGAATCCGCTTTAACCAGTTCTACGCGATGAGCGTTTGCTCGCCGACGCGGATTTCGATCATGACCGGGCAGAATGCAGCTCGTCACCGAGCGACGAACTGGATCAATCCGTGGGGGAATAATGCGGGAGAAAACGGTCCGCCAAACTGGGATTGGGAAGGGCTTTCCTTCGGTGATCTGACACTCCCGGGTGTATTGAAGGAGAGTGGATACCGGACGATTCACGTTGGGAAGGGGCACTTCGGGCCAAAAGATTTTCCCGGAGCGGATCCTGCGAATCTTGGGTTTGATGTGAATATTGCGGGGCGTTCTGTTGGAGCTCCCGGCAGCTACTTTGGCGAG
>JAKMGR010000704.1 GCA_022424805.1 Verrucomicrobiales bacterium | reverse complement strand
CGATTCCGATGAATTGGAAGTTTCTGCAGATGAGGTCGAAGGACTCACCGGAAAAATTCCCAACATGTATCGCGACTACCGGGAAATGCTGGAGAAAGAGGATATTGAGATCGCGATCATTTCGACCCCGGATCACTGGCATGCTCTCCAGGCAATCGCCTGCGTCGAAGCCGGTGCTCATGTCTTTGTTGAAAAACCAACCGGACACACCATCGGCGAAAGTCGGGCCATGGTCGAAGCCGCCAAGGCTGCAGACCGCGTCGTGCAGGTCGGTATGCATCGCCGAATCGGTCCCCACCACGTTAGTGGAATGAAATTTCTCAAAGGGGGCGGAGCTGGCGATATTGGAATGATTCGCGCCTTTGCGCACGGCGGTGGTGGCCCCGAGGCACCTACTCCAAATCAGGATGTTCCCAAGAATCTCGATTGGGATCTCTACTGTGGTCCTGCTCCGATGCGGCCTTTTTGTAAAAGAATTCACCCGGGAGGATTTCGAAATTTCCTCGATTTTGCCAACGGTACCCTCGGCGACTGGGGAGTGCACTGGCTCGATCAGATTCTCTGGTGGTCAGAGGAGAAATACCCCAAGAAGATTTACTCAACTGGCGGGCGTCCCATCAAAGGGGAGCCAGTTCTTAACGAAAAAGAGCAAACCACCGACGCGCCCGATCACCAGGTTGCGACCTACGAGTTTGAAAATTTCACCGCTGTTTGGGAGCACAGGCGTTTTGCTGGAAACGATGCGGAGAAATCACGTGTAGGCTGCTATTTCTACGGCACCAAAGGCACCTTTCATATGGGGTGGCGTGATGGATGGACCTTTTATCCGACAAAGGGCGAGCCCATTCACGAGGATCCTCAATTCGATAACGAAAAAGATGGCCACAACGTTCCACCGCTATGGCGCGACTTCGTCGAGTGTATCGAAGACCGCAGTCGTCGTCCTGTCGCCGATGCCGAAATCGGCCACCTTGCTACGAACCTGAGCTTGCTTGGCATGATCAGTTGGAAAGTCGGTCGCAGTATCGAGTGGGATGGGGCAAAAGAGATGATCCCGGATGACGAAGAGGCCGCGGCCATGCTCACGAGGGACTACCGCGCCCCATGGGAATATCCTGTGGTCGGATAAGCCCTACTTCTCGGAATATTTTTTTCACTTCTACTATGAAACCAATTCTCGCAGTCTTTCTACTTCTCTTCGGCGTCACAAGCTTTGCGGAGGATCGCCCGCCCAATTTTATTCTCATCTTCGTTGATGACATGGGATGGATGGATCTTTCCTGCCAGGGGAGTGATTTTTACCAGACCCCCCATATCGATCGGCTCGCTTCCGGAGGTATTCGGTTCACCGATGGTTACGCAGCCTGTGCGGTGTGTTCTCCGACGCGGGCGGCAGTGCAGACGGGGCGTCATCCGCATCGCCTCGGCGTGACAGACTGGATCCGTTCCCGCTTTCAGCGCGGGAACCTGGGAACTCCTGAGGCGAACCCAACCGAGTATGTCGGTTCACCCAAGCGGAAATTGCTCTGTCCACCGAACCCTTTCTGGATGGAGCATGAGGAAATTACCATCGCGGAAGCGCTTCGCCAAAATTCCTATCAGACCGCTTACAGCGGGAAATGGCACCTTGGAGACCCTGACTGGTTTCCCGAGCACCAAGGTTACGTTGAGAACCGGGGAGGTTGCGATTACGGGCAGCCTCCTTCGTATTTTGATCCATTCAATCAGCCCAAAGGACGGCATGAAACTCTGCGCGAAGGTATTTACAAGCTTCCAGGTCGGAATTCGGGAGAATACCTGACGGCTCGCGAGGCTGACGAAGCCGTTGCGCTGATCGAGCAGTGGAAGGATGAACCATTTTTTATTCAGCTCTCCCACTATGCGGTGCACACACCGATTCAGGCGACTGATGAAATGGCCGCAAAATACAAAGACTCTCCCGGAGCTACCCAGAAAAATGCGAAATATGCAGCGATGGTTCAATCAGTCGACGATTCGACTGGAAAGCTGCTCGCGGCGCTGGAAAAGCACGGTATCGATGACAACACGGTGATTCTTTTTACGAGTGACAACGGCGGTCTCGATAACAAGAATAACCCGACCGACAACGCTCCGCTGCGCAGCGGAAAAGGCTACGCCTACGAAGGTGGAATCCGCGTTCCCTTTATCGTTCGTTGGCCGGGAC
>JAKMGR010000691.1 GCA_022424805.1 Verrucomicrobiales bacterium | reverse complement strand
ATCGCCCTGAAGCGGGCGAATGAAAACGGAGATCGCTCGGCGAACAAGGGACTCGCCATCGCCGGCTTAGTGACCGGCTATCTCGGGCTGATGATCCTGATTGTCATTATCGCCATCTACGGATTCGCCTTTGCTGCAGCACTACTCGAAGAAACGCAGGGATAATTCCTTTAGGATAATACCTGAAAGCAAACATCCCCGGCTTCGTCTGAAGTGGGAAAACACTCTCACTTCATGAAAATCATCACCTCCCTCTTGCTGCTTCAAGCAATCGTGGCCTCGAGTTCGGCTTTTGATCATTCGGCATTCGACTCGGTCTTAAAAGCACAGGTCAACGACGCTGGCCAAGTGAACTACTCTGCTCTAAAAAAGGCTCACGGGCCAGTCGATGCCTACCTGCAACAAACTAGAGTTGTTTCCCAATCAGAATTTTCCGGATGGAGCGAGTCGGAGCGCCTCGCATTTCTGATTAATGTTTACAACACAGAGACGCTGCAACTCATTATCGACAACTACCCTGTCACTTCGATCAAGAAGGTCGGCGGACTGCTTTCTTCGCCCTCGCCTCTATCGTGGGCATGCTTCCGGGAACTGTGATGTATGTCTATTTCGGATCTCTCGGAAATCTGCTAAAGAAGTCGGATAGCGCATCAACCCTTCAGATTGTAAACAAGATCGTGATCGGAGTTGTAACGATATTCATCACCCTTTGGGTTACTCGATTGGCTAAACAGGCGCTCAACGAAAAGACCGACTTTGACGAGTAGGAACTTCTTACAAACTTCCCGCCTCCGTATGTCGAGCAATGTGTTTCGCGAGCAGGTCAAATTCGAGATTCACACGCGAGCCAGGTGCGACCGCCTTCAGGCTCGTGATCTCATGGGTGTGAGGAATGATCCAGATCACGACGGAACGGTCATTCAACTCAGCAACTGTCAGACTGATCCCATTTACACAGATCGATCCCTTGTGGACGACGAGGTGGGCGAACTCTCCGGGCAGCGCGACCTCAAGCCGATGGTCCTGCCCACTTGAATCGTAGCTTTTGACTTCCGCGCAGGCATCCACGTGGCCCTGCACAAAGTGGCCTGAGAGACGATCGCCAATTCGTAGTGATCGCTCCAGATTCACAGGGGCGAATTTGTGCAAATCACCCAGGTTGGTAAGTCGGAGCGTCTCGTGGAGCAGATCAAAGCGCATCGCTCCATTGGCCACTTCAGTGACTGTCAGGCACGCCCCGTTCACTGCGACACTCTCTCCCAGGTCGACCTCATTGGAGAACGAACTTTTCACCCACAACTCCGCGCCAGTCTCGACCGTAGCATATTCTGCGACCTCACCGCATTCTTCGACAATTCCTGTGAACATAGGAAAAGATAGCACAGGAGTCGCAAATGCGCTCGGTTCAGGGTGGGCAAGCCAGTTGATTTCTCTCTATTCTCCTGATCATGAGGATACTCCCGATTTTCTTTCTAGCCCTTCTTTTCCTGGTTCCTGCTTTTTCACAGGAAAAAGCCAAGGAAGCCAAAGCAGAGAAGCATCCTACGAATGCATTCCCTACCGTCGATATCCCAAGCTTCGAAGAAACACGACCCGATCCAGGCTTTGTCGATCTCTTCAACGGGAAGGATCTCGGCGGGTGGATCGATGTGAATACCTCGCCCGAAACCTGGTCGGTCAATGAGGAAGGCCTCCTCGTCTGCACCGGCCATCCCATCGGCGTGATGCGCTCAGATCGGATGTATGAAAACTTCATTCTCATCATCGAATGGCGGCACATGGAAGCGGGAGGCAACTCCGGCATATTCCTCTGGAGCGACGCTCGCCCGGAAGGGAATCGTCTCCCCATGGGCATGGAGGTGCAAATGTTAGAACTGGAGTGGCCTTTCATCCACGCTCAAAACGGTGTACCTCGCCCGCTTGCTTATGTGCATGGGGAACTGTTCGGAGCAGGAGGCATGAAGGCTATCCCGGCAAATCCTCGCGGGACACGCAGCAAATCAGTCGAGCATCGCTGCCTCCCCAAAGGCCAATGGAATCGATACGTTGTCGTCGCGGTCGACGGAACAGTGAAGTTGTCAGTCAATGGCAAGTTCGTGAACAGCATTCGCGAAGCGCAATACCGAAAAGGTTACCTCTGCCTCGAATCCGAAGGGGCCCTGATTCATTTCCGCAAAATCCGTATCATGGAATTGCCCGGCGGCATGGCCGACGAGGAGTCGACGGTGAAGCCTGTGGAGTGAAGCGATGAGACTATTCCTTTTTCTCCTGCTTGTCGGCCTGCCGTTCTCCCACATCGCTGCCGACTACGACCTCGTCATCACGGGTGGCCGAGTCATGGATCCAGAAACGGCTCTGGATGCAAAACGAAACGTAGGCATCACGGGCGGCAAAATAGGGTCCGACTGTCACCCATCCACCACAGCCTCCCAATCCGCAGCCAGCGCTCGCATTTTCCGTGCCCGCT
>JAKMGR010000678.1 GCA_022424805.1 Verrucomicrobiales bacterium | reverse complement strand
TCGCATGGAGATGGTCTCGGCGCGGACTCCTTCGAGCTTGGCGAGATTCACTTCAATGAGAGGCATGCGATTGCCGACAATGGATCCGGAGGGTGGCTTCACGGTAATGAGCGGATCTTCGACTTCGCCTTCTTCGTTTCTGCTCTCGGTCATGAGCTTGCGTCCGGACGAAGTGAGGTTTCCTCCGCCGAAACTCAGGGCGGGATCGAAATTGGCGAGGGTAGTTCCGTGAACGACATAGCGTCCTATTTCCATGTCCTCGCTATCCCAGAGAGTCTTTTTGCCGTTCACGGTGAAGCAGGCTTCGTAGCCGAACTCTTTAGCCAGTTCGAGAACCTGGTCATTGTAGATACCGTAGGGGAAGGCGAAGGTCTTCAAGACGGCTCCGGTATCGCCGAAAGTTTGTTCGAGAAAGTTGTGGGAATCTTCGAGTTCTTTACGAAGCCAGACGGTGTAGGCATCGTCTGATTTGTCGCGCCGCTGGGACATATTCTGGTGGCTTACGGAGTGACTGCAAATGGTGCCACCGTTTGCAGCGAGTTCGCGAATTTCTTCGTGAGTCATCGATCGTCCGCCCACTCCCACGTAGTTTTTGTAAAGAAAGACAGTAAAGGGATATCCGAATTCCTTGAGAACTCCGAGGGCGAGCGTGTTAGTGGCTTTCCACCCGTCGTCGATCATGATCATGATGCACTCGGCGGGGACGTTGCCTTTCGCCTGCTTCCAGTCGAGAAACTCCCGCATGCTGATCACGGGAAGATCGGCGTCCTTGATAGCCTGCATTTGCGAGCGGAAATCGTCGATGTTCAGGACCATGTCGTTGTTGGAACGACCTTCAGTAAAATCGTGGTAACCAAGAATGGAGATGCGGGCGTCCTTGTTCACGACCGGTTCCATCGCAACCGGCTCGGGTGGTGGCGGAATATCGGCAGGATCAATTGCTGATTCGGCATTTTCGTCAACAACTTCGCGATCGAGGGCTTGTTTTACAGTATCGGCAAGAGAGTTCGCTTTTTCACACCCGGAAATCAGAAAGGAAAGGAAGAGGCAGGAAATGGCGAAGTGACGCAAAGAAATTTTCATGAAACGAAGTGGATCGCTTGTTGTCGTATTATAAAGCGTATCCGTTTCATGAAAACCGGGAAATGGTTTCTGTAAACCGCCCTTGCAAACTGTATACGGGTTGCGAATCCCTCACGTGTGGGTTACGGATTTCAATAGTATACCAATCAATATCATGGCTGAACAAAATATCGAAATTACGGCATATCTGAAAACTTTTTGCGGTTGGAGCGAAGGAATTCGCTCGATTTTCCGCAAGTATGGTTTGGACTACGAAGAGAAAGACATCATCAAAAATCCCGCTTTCCGCTGGGAAATGGAGCAGAAGAGCGGCCAGCCGCTGTCGCCCTGCGTCGTGGTAAACGGAACGATGCTCGCTGATGTAAGTGGAGAAGAGGTCGAGGCATGGATGATCGAAAACGGAGTTCTCGAAGGCAGCGATGCAGAGGCCGATTCGCCGATTGATTCTGCCTGCACGGACGAGCAGCACGCCGCGATGGACGCTGCGGCACGCGCTGAAGGTGCGCCTAATGTTCGGATCATTGAGTAATTCCGGGGTCAAATTCGACCCTTTAATCCCGAACCGCTAATCGGATGCCGCCTGCAAAAAACACAAAAAAAGGCTTGGGTAAGGGCCTAAACGCCTTGATCAAAGCGCCCCAATCCGTGGCGGTGAAGTCGTCCGGAAATGCGGAGTCCGATGCGGGAACGGGGGAGCGCATCTTGCGAGTCGAGCTCGACAAGGTGGTTCCATCTCCTTTGCAGCCCCGGAAGCGATTTCACGAAGAGAATCTCGATGAGTTGGTGAAATCGATCCGCGAACACGGCGTAATCCAGCCGCTGATCGTTCGGAATGTGGAAGGAAAGTATGAGCTGATTGCGGGGGAGCGTCGCTGGCGTGCCTCGAACAAGCTCGGTCTCGATGAGGTTCCGGTGATTTTACGAGATGCATCTGATCGGGATGTTCTCGAGATGGCTCTGATTGAGAATCTTCAGCGCGAAGACCTCGATCCGCTGGAAGAAGCGGAAGCCTACGCTCGACTGGCCAAAGATTTTGGTCTGAAACAGGAGCAAATCGCACAGCGCGTCGGCAAGAACCGGGCGACAGTTTCCAACTCGATGCGCTTGCTTGATCTGGATGAGTCGGTGCAAACCCTGGTTTCCCAGCGCCTGATCAGTCCGGGGCATGCGAAAGCGATTCTGGGAGTGAAGACCAAAGCCGAGCAGTGTCTTCTCGCCGATATTGTGGTAAAGAAAAAGCTGAACGTCCGCGACACGGAGAAGCTCGTTTCCGAGCAGATCAACGGAAAGACCGCGACGAAGAAGGTTTCCAAGACAAAGGTATCTCCGCAGGTCGAAGCCTACCTCCGGCAGATTCAGGATGAGTTACGAGGTCGTTTTTCCACCAACATCGCGATTCAGCATGGTGATAAGCGCGGCAAGATCGAGATCGAATACTACGGCAACGAAGATCTCGGGCGCATTCTTGAGCTGATGGGAATTCAGTTGGATTGATGATTCCGATGAGGACGTGCCTGGTTCCCTCTTTTCTATGTGGTCTCGCCATTCTCCTGACAAGCGGTTGCGGGAAAGCGTTACCGGAATTTTCAGAAGAGACGGCCTTGGAAAATGAAGTTTCCGGAGAGCGTGCATTCAAGCATGTTGAGGCTCTGGTAGGAATTGGACCGCGTCCGGCTGGCTCGGA
>JAKMGR010000539.1 GCA_022424805.1 Verrucomicrobiales bacterium | reverse complement strand
CTACCTTTAAGATCTGCTTTGAAATCAACGACCCGTTCTTTTTTCCCACTTTTCAGGACGGGGCTTTCGTAGACAGGTTTAGCGCCTGTGCCTGAAGCTTGTGGTTTTGCTTTCGCTTTGTTTTTCTTTTTTTCCTGCTGCGCCTTTTTGTCGGCCTCGCGCTTTTTCAAGTCCTCCATCGTAACGAATTTGGCCGGAGGCAGCGCCATGAACTCTTCGACTTTCGGCAGTGAAATGCGTGGATTCGGTTTACCGTAGTCATCCAGGTTGGCATTCAATTCGTCTTCGGTGAGGGGATTGGACTTCACCCCATCTTTCGGGACATCCATTCCCGCGACCCAGACGATCGCGTTCAGCGCAATCTTCCGAAAGCCATCGATGGCCCAGTTGCGATGGTAGTGCCCGCCCGTGAACCCAACTCCACGGCCACCGTCTTCACGCTCGACGCCCCACATCAGGGTCTGGGGTTTTCCGATCCCTTTGATTCCGTTTTCGTTCCAAAGGTTGATGATCCGCTTGAGCCTTTCTTTCGTAGGCACCGCAGTCACCAAGTCGAGGACTTCGCTACGGTTTTCGCGGAATCGCATCGAGTAGTAAAATTCATCGTAGGCTCGGACCAGATCTGTGACGCCGTTCGAAACAGGGTGATCTGGAAGCGTTTTCAGATCAGCTACCCAATGGGGATTTACCGACCAGCCTGTTTCGAATGCTCCGCCGATCCATGGTTGAAAGTATTTCTTCCCCTCGGCCGGGCTGGGATGGACGGCGTAGTGCATGAACATCAATCCGACTCCGGATTTCGCCAGCGCATCGGTTTTCTCCCATCCTTTCCCGACGACCCTTGTGCTGTCGGAATAAATGATCACCGCATCGACACCGTCGAAGGCGCTCTCGTCTTCCGGCCAGCCTTTGATCACCGTGGCTTCTACGTTTAGGCCGCTCTGCTCATTCAGAGCTTTCGCGAGGAGGAGGCAACCGGCATTGAACTCGTGATCACCAGAAGCGTGGCTGCGCGGACCGGCGAGAAAAAGGATCTTTGTTTTTTCTGCGGTGATCGCTGTGGACGCAAACACTGCACAAAGGAGTGCATAAAAGAGGGATTTCAGTGAGTTCATAGAAAGGTGACAAACCAACAAGGTTTGCTCCATGAATCAAGGCCGCGGCTGCGCGTATTCACAACTTCCAGAATCACTGTCTGATCTTTCGATCACTCAAAGCTGAGTTCTACCCGATCCATGATCGGCTGAACTCCATTGGCAAGCTGGCTCGTGCGGAATTGAAATGAAAAGCCTTTCCCGGAAGGAAGTCCGGATGCATCCAACTTCGCGGGATCGACATCGACAATACGGGCGAAGCCCGGCTTATGGGAATAGGCCTCAGATACGGATTGCCATTTCGTCCACTGGTCGATCGAGCCGTCTCCGTCGGTATCGACTCCGGAGCGGGCTTCGACTCCGTCTACCCAGGGTCCGGGGCTCACGAAATCAGTTTCCTTCTGCATGATCGCATAGAACTTGCCCTCGGCGAATCCAACGCTGGGGTCGGGATGGAAGCCTTCCCCGATTTCACCAGACCAGGTGAATTCCTTTTCGAGATCATCGGAGTGAAATCGTCCCATCCGCATCGACTTGTTGTGGTCGGCCGGATCGTAATCACAAAAGAGATGATAGTGCCTGCCGATCTTGATTGCGGTCCAATCGCCGTAGGCGTCCTGTTTGGGCTCGTGGATCTCATACTCGAGCGGTTTTCCCTCGTTGGAAACTTCGATCGAACTGTGTTCGTAGGTTCCTGTTTTGCCGGTGGGTTTGGTGCGATGGTCGACTACCGGGGGATGTTCGCCAAAGGTAAAACCCTCGATGCCATCCGGGCTGGAGACGCGGCCAGCGAGCGGGGAATCCCAGGCATTCTGCCGAGCATTGATGGGGCTCCAGTCCTCGTAGAACATATGAAAGGTGCCATCTTCATCCCGGAAAACGCCGGCATCGGATCCGTGAGATGGATCGGTGAATACTTCGCGGTAGTCTTTGCCGGGGATGCCGTCTGACAGGTCGTTATCAACAATGAGGTGAGGGTTCTGGTCGTTTGGCTCGTCGTAGTAGAGGTAGAATTTTCCGTCTGCGTATTCAGCTGTCGTCATCCAGTTCGACCAACAGACCGGACCGAGGTGCTTCCACTCCTTCAGGTCCGTGCTGTGCCAGGCGTGATAGCCTTTTTCTCCTTTCGGAGTTGGATTCTTCTTCTGGTATTCCTTCTTGTAGGCCCGTCGTTCCTTTTGGTTGAGTCCTTTCGGATACTCGATGGCCGGACCGCGGGAGGTGGCGAAAACGTAGTAGTCACCGGGAGCAACCGGGAGGAAAACGTACGCATTTCCGAGTCCCGGTGGAGTGATGTCGTCAATCTGCTCCCAGTTGTCCCAAACCGGGGATTGCTCGAAAACAATAGAGGAGAGCTTTCGTTTTTTGGAAAAGGATTTCACGACGCTTTCGAACTGACCTTTCTTTTTGCTCGGCTCGGCGGAAACCGTCAGCAATCTTGATCCCTTTTGTCTTGTTGGCGGCTGATTTCCAGGTTTCCTGTGTGTCAATTACCCATGGTTCTGCTGATGAGAGAATCGGCAGGAGTACAAGCGAAGTGAAGAGCAGGGATTTCATAAATGGATTTCAATTAGGATGGATCATTTTTTCCGCTTTTTCGGTTTTCTGGGAACAGCTTTCTCTGCATCTACCGACTTGAGGTAAGCGAGCAATCGCTTCTCCAGCGCAGCGGCTTTTTCGGGATGATTGGCAAGTTCGTCATTTCCCTCTTCTATTGGATTCTGCCCTACGAGATACAGTTGGCGGTCTATGAC
>JAKMGR010000644.1 GCA_022424805.1 Verrucomicrobiales bacterium | reverse complement strand
GGTTCAGATGCGTCCTTGATCTTCAGCAGTGGAGGAAAGGTGGGAGCGTTTTTCAGATGACTCAGGAGTTTTTTCTCCACTTCTCCAGTCTGTTGAATGAGTTTTTTTACGGCCAGGTTCGTCGTCGAATCTGAGAGAAACTCTGTGACTTCGACAATGCTGGGATTTTCGACAATTGCCATCCACTCGTCTGAGCCATTTTCAAACCTTCCCCGAAAGATTTGAAAATGATCGAGAAGCGGGAAAGTTTCGTGCCGATCAACGAGGAAACGTATATGAAGAGAGCCCTTTTCCTGTTTTCCCAGAGGAATGGCCTTTCGACGAAAGTGCTCGGGCGACTCTCCGAAAGTGGGACGAGAGAATACCGGGGCTGGTTGGATTTCTCCCTCAATTTCCAGTTTCACCGGGGTTGGTTGTTTCGCTGCATAGCGAGCAACGAGAGTATACTCGTTACTCTCCGGTAGAACGACTCGATACTTGACCCACTGATCGAGCTTTTTCCGGGAAGCGATGACGGTTTCCGTTTTCTGCTCCAGGATCCGCAGGTTCTTGTGCCCAGAGAAGTCCTCCGCTTCAAAAGAGACGATGTGCTGCGGAGTTTTCGTCTCGGGTGGCGCTTGCGGAAGGCGCGCCTGCGGTAAAAGACGATTTCGAAGTTGATGCAGTTCAACAAGGAGCTCTTGCTTCTTTGCTTCGTATTGGGCAGCAGCTTGTTTTTCTTTGTCGGTTGCAATGTGCATGATAGCTCGTGGGCGTCCGTCTTTCCAATCTGTGGCAAAATCAGAGGTAATTTCCGTGCTTCGGAAAATTCCAGCGAGCGCATAGTAGTCCTTTGTCGGGATCGGATCGAACTTGTGGTCGTGGCATCTTGCACATGAAAAATCGAGAGCGAGAAAGGCTCGTGTCGATGTCGATATTTGTTCGTCGATAATATCGAGGCGAAGCTTGTTGGGATCGGTGCATTCTTCAAACCACGGGCCGATTGAGAGAAAACCGGGAGCGGCGAGTCGGTCGAGACGAGCTTCGTCGGTTTCGTTTTCTTCTCCCAGTAAATCTCCTGCCAACTGTTCGGCGATGAAACGATCGTAGGGCTTGTCGCTGTTAAACGCTCGTACCACGTAGTCCCGATATGGCTCAGCAAGGTCAATCTGTTCGATTCCTGGAACTTTGATGTTACCCTGCACGTAGCGAGCGACATCGAGCCAATGCCGTCCCCAGCGCTCTCCGTAGTGAGGCGAAGAAAGTAGCCTGTTCACGACTTTTTCCCATGCATCAGGGGAATCATCTTCGATAAAAGACGCAATTTCCTCGCGGGTGGGGGGGAGCCCTGTCAGGTCGAGCGTGACCCGTCGCAGAAGGGTGTGGCGATCTGCACTGGGATTCTGTTCGACTCCGGATGCTTTCAGCCGCTTTTGAATCAGATAATCCACCGGCTGGGCGGCATCGGGGACATCTGGCCTTGCGATAGCCTGCAGAGACCAATGGCCCTCATTCTCTTCTGCAACCCCAGCAGCAGGAAAAAACAGGGAAATTGCCGCGAAAAGAAGCGCCTCCGCGAATATCCATCGCTTCAGAAGGGGGTGTATTCCCGTATGGCTTGAAGGAGTCACTTGAATGAAAGGGGATCAGATTCAATCTTAATTAGGCGTAGGATCTGTATTTTGAGACAATTGACAGGAAAGTTGGTTCATTTGTCTACGAAAGATAGGTCCTTGCACGTCTGAAATACAGCAATAGATATACTTTGACATGTCTTCCTCATATCATCTTTCTCGCGTAAATCCCTGCTTCGTTACCCATAACCTAGCTCTGGGCGGTGCTCAAACTGCGGTCTTGCGTTACATCAGCGCATTGCCTGAGTGGGTTCGCGAGCGCACTACGCTGTATTCCCAGTCCGATGATATGCCCTTGCTCGATGCTGCGGAGAAAAACGGTTTTTCCTGTGGCGAGGTAACTCGCGAGGCACCAGTCGATCCATCTTCCTGGTTTCTCAGCTATGGTGACCTTTCCGGACTCCCTCAGCGCCCCACCTCGCTTGTCCTTCACTCCTGGGACGATGCGGGCTGGCGTTTTATCAATCGTGCCTACGATGATCTCGAAGGGATGACTGTAGCAGGAGTTTCCCAGAAAGTACTCGATCGTTACTCTGATTGGGCGAAAGAGAAAAATCACGACGTCGTTGGCGTTCTGACGCCACCGGTTTCCGAGTTTTGTTCCGTCAAAGGGCAGTTTGATCCGAAAGGACGCATTGTTGTGGGATGGATGGGCCGACCACTTGAGTCCAAGGGACTCATGACACTTCCTTATTTGCTCGAGGCCGAGCCTCGCATGGTGATCCGGGCGTGGACTGGTTCCGATACAGCCGGCTTGGAATATACACAACAGAGTCAGGCCGAAGCTCTTGCGAAAGTGAATCGTCTTGCAGAAAAACTCGGTGTTACTGATCGTCTCGATATTCGCCCGCTTGATTTTAATCCTTTCAACTACCGGCACCGGCTTGATGGATGTCACGTTCTCCTAGGCAATAGCGAGAAAGAGGGCTTTCTCCTCACTGCTGCGGAAGCTCTCAGTTGCGGTATTCCTGCAGTGGTAACGCATACCTGCGGCATTGCTGATTTCATCGAAAATGGGATCAACGGATACCTCATTGATTGGAACTCCAATCCGAGAAAGCTCGCGAAGACTGCGGCAAAAGCCTTGCTCAAGGCAGCGACTCTCTCCAGCGCCGACTGTCTTTCTTCTGCCGCCGACCTTTCGCTCGGAGCGAACTATGCCGCCGCAAACCGGGAAATCCTCGGGCGCATGATGGGCACCTGCCTCAATCACCCTGAGGCGAATGTTACGGTAGGTCTCCGTATCCACAAGGGTACCGATGTTTCCAAGCTCGACGATGCTGTGCAGAGCTTGGCGGCCCAGACATACAAGCGATTCAAAGTCGTTCTCCTCGTCGATGGACCGTGGTCATACGCTGAGCCACTTGCGAAGCGCTATGGTCTTCCGTTGATCTGTTCCGGACTGGAGCCAGACATTGAGCACTGCAGCTGGCTGCACCGTCAGGCTGTCGAAGCTTGTAATACGGAATATTACAAGCCTCTAGACTATGACGATCAACTCATGCCGACCTATCTGGAGCGCGCTGTGCACATGATCGAGGCCAAGAATGCTGATGTCTATGGCTGCCTTCTCCTGACTTTGGAAAACTCGGAAATAACTCCGCGCCTGCACTGGCCCAACAAGGGAGTGGAGACCATGTTCACCGGAAATTCCGACGACAATATGCTGCCGCACTCCTCTGTGCTGATGCGTGTTGAGGTCGCCCGCGAAGCCGGGAACTACCAGGAGCGCGCTGTCGGACTTGGCGCTGACGACTACCACCTGTGGTATCGCATTCATCAGGTCGGAGGCCAATTTTTCCGTGATGATGAAGTTCGCAACATCGTCTACCGCATCCACGAGCAGAATTCTCTCAAGATTCGCCGTGCTCGCTTTGGTGAGACGGAGAAAAGGCGGAAAGAGTCGATTCTTAAGAAAGCCGCAACTGCTGCGGGTATTGCTGTAATGGCGACGCCAGCTGCAGGAGGTTTGGTAGGCTGTGCTGACGCTGATCAGGCGGAAGCGCCGAAATCAGCTCCAGATGCAGCTGCGAGCGAAGATGATGCCAGCCCCGGTGGTGGCGGGAAAACCGGAAAAGGAAAAACTGACCCTCCGCATTCCTAAAAAGGCGGAGAATCAATGTCGATCCGAGAAGCGAAATCGGATTTTTTGTATTCAGCAAGTGCTGCTGACCGGGTAGCACCCCGGTGATGTCTCGCTAGGAATCTGATTGCGAAATCACCAGGCCGGATTGTCGGGATATTCGTGATTCTCGATAGAGCAAGAGGGTAAACGCTGTTCCGATTTTCGGTATCTTATTTCCATCGTCTGAGAAAGTGTAGGTGCCTCCTGCCGGGCAAATCTGCACGCCGCTCGACTGCATTGGTCGACGTATCAAGCTCCCCGAAGTGGAACGGGGCGATCTCGTATTGGTTCCCAGCACCGGTGTTTACGGCCCCACGGCCAGCGTGCTCAGATTCCTGAGCCGTCCGAACCCAGTCGAAATTCTTCATCGCGATAAAGAAATTCTCGCCACGAACCGACTTCGTGGCGGTCATGCAACGTTTCAACCCAACCACCACAGCCCACCACATGCAACTTGCTGATTCTCTCGCTGACACTGAAGCCGTCGTTCGGCCTCATCTGAAATTCCTCGAAGCGGATGCCCCACTCGGAGCTGAAGACAACATCGGCGAAGCCGGTCTCGATTCCATAGCGTCGATCGACCTGCTCCTCGACCTAGAAGAGCGGTTCGATATTACGATCCAATATGATCTCCTCACGGAAAACTCCTTCGCATCGCTGAGCGAGTTAGCCAAGCTGATCGATGTGTCCAGTGACTGGTTGGGGTTTGGTTTTTCTGTCGACTCGAATTCGGAGTTCAGGAAGGGACCGACTGCTTTAGCTGCCGATTTGCGCATTGTAGGTGACTAAAGTCACCTCTCTTTCAGTAAGGTTAGGTCATTCGCTCTACCCTGTCAGGTATTCGCAGAAATCACTCTCCCGAGAATTTCCAGAGCTGTCCGTCACTTCGGATGTAAATACCGTTTTGGCCCAGTGACGGAGTGCTCAGAATTGTCTCACCAAGTTCGAATTCACTGGTGACTGTTCCTTCTTCTCCCGAAAGATCGACGACCTGGCCGATTCCGGTTTCGCTGAATGCGTAGATCAGGTTTCCGCTGCCGGCTACGGGGCTGCTGCTTAATGGGCCTTTGAGCCGGGTCCTCCAAAGACGTTCCCCAGTTTCCCGGTTGGCGCAGTTCAGGACGCCAGCATTGTTGATGATATAGACTTTGTCTCCAATCACGAGCGGACTCGCTGTGCCGGGGCGCTGTGCCGACTCGTTCCAGAGTTTCTTCGGTTCCGCCCCATCCGTGCTCGCAGAGATTGCAGTGAGGCCGTTGGAGGGAATGAAAAGCTGGTCGCCCGAGGCAACGCTCGAAGGAATGGTCGAGGCACCTGAGGTATATTCGAAAACGGGAGAACCCGTTCCCGGAAGCACTCCGACGATCCCTTTGCTCGATTGGAGAGCGACGACTTTGTCATCTCCGATCTGCAGAATGGTTGGCGAAGTCCAGTTGGCTGCTTTGGGGCGATCTTGCTTCCACTTGTTTTCCCCGCTCAAAAGGTCAAACCCGGCTGCAAAAGATTCGGAATCATTTTCGATTTGCGCGACGAGTGTGTCTCCGGCGACCATGGGGGAGGATGCCATACCCAGGCTGTTCGAGGCATTGGGATAGTCGAGCGTCAGCCCCCGCATCCACACCGGATTGCCATCGAGATTGAGGCAGATCAGATCGTTGGAAGAATACAGCGCATAGATCCGCTCTCCGTCACTGGCAGGAGTCGGGGCAGCTACGTTCGTCTTTTTGTGAGACATCGTCCGGCCGGTTGCCCAGAACTTTCGTTCCCAGATCGGGCTGCCGTCCTTCGCGGAAAAACATAGAATGTGAAGCTGTTTCTGATCGGGACCACTGGCGGCGGTGACAAAAACGCGATCGCCGACGAGAATAGGGCTGCCGAGACCGCGGCCGGGAAGGGCGACTTTCCACGCGAGCGTTTTTTCGCTGAGTTCGGTCGGGAGATTCGTCGCGTCGGAATCTACTCCCGATCCATTCGGTCCACGAAAGTTATGCCAGTCCGCGTGGCTGACAGACGAAAAGGCGAGGGCGGTAAAAATAGGCAAAAGAAGTTTCATATTTGCTTCAAGA
The DNA here is from genome assembly GCA_022424805.1 of Verrucomicrobiales bacterium. GTDB lineage: Bacteria > Verrucomicrobiota > Verrucomicrobiia > Verrucomicrobiales > DEV007 > Arctic95D-9. The sequence continues at coordinate 829 of JAKMGR010000644.1, read as the reverse complement.
TTTTTCAGTGCTCACTGACTACTCAACGCCACCTCGGCGGCGCGGCTTTGCGTTGGTTTTGGGGGTCGGTTTGCGATCGGTACTGTGAATAGCTGTTCCTGTGCTGTCGCAGATACGAAGCTGGAATTGCCATTGCACGGTCCAGTCTTGCTCCTGCTCGTTCTGACAGGCTTTTACGAGAAGAGTGTTTTTCCCTCTCTTGAGCTGAATTGGAAGAATGTATTGGTCGATCCGAATCCCACGGTGGTATTCGTCACGTCCAAAAAGCAATTCGCCGTTGAGCCAGATCTTCCACGCATTTTTGCAACCAAGACGGAGTTCGGCTGCTCGGTCTTCGGCTGAATCGAATTCCGTGTAGGCGTAGCCGACAACTTGCTTCAGTGGATCATAGGGTTGGTTAAAGTCCACCATGCCGTAGTCGTTGGAAGTCGAGTAGGGCTGCCAGGCGATCTCTTTACCCTCCTTCCCTTCAAATTTGGATTGCAGATTGATCTCTTTCTCAGGCGGGTAAGCCGTGTCGAAGCCTTTCCGATCCGTGTTGTCGAAAGGTGCGATAACGTCCCAATACATCAGGAAGCCAAAGTGCGAGGGCAGATCGACCGTCTGTTCTAGGTCTTCGCGCAGCAGTTTGGCGATTGTTTCTATTTGATCGATGTCGCGGGCAGCGTCGAGTGCGTTTGTCAGGGTTGCGACGGCCTGACCTTTCTGGTCCTTTTTTAGAAAATCCTGCCCGGCCGTGATCATTTGTGCGACCGCCTCGCGTCGAAGAGGAGTGCTGGGATCGTCGGCCATTTCTGGAACGAGCTCGGCGGCTTTGTCAGGATCAATC
>JAKMGR010000636.1 GCA_022424805.1 Verrucomicrobiales bacterium | reverse complement strand
CACATTGGCGTTCACTTTTTTCCCATCATGAATTGTATAGGCATCGAGTCGATTTCCGGAGCTGCCGTCATGTCGGTTTGACTGGCGTTGCTGATTGAGATTTGTGCCACGAGAAAGAGTAAGCAGCAATGTGTCTTGTGATTGTGCTCCCCCGGGCGAAGTCGCTCCTGCCGTGCCCGTCCATTCACCGGCTGCGCCGGCTCCGTCACCTGCATGATTGAGTCGTCCAAACTCAAAAAGATGCTGCCAGATTCTCCCGTCAATTGGCGTAGCCCAGACCTCCACTGTGAGGTTGGTTTTTGACGAAATGAATCCGTTGGGCAAATCGATATAAGCCGAGATGGTAACGTCGGGTTCAACCTAATTGGTTGTTCCCGGTAAGACGATTCGCACTCCATCGAATTTGGCACCCAGGCCACGAACTGCAGGGGGTAGAACGGATACTTCGTCGGGCATAACCGTTCCTGCATTCGCGGTTCCAATAGCATGATTGAAAGTCCAGCGGTGAGTGAGGTCGGCCCAAACAGAGACTAAGGTGACAGAGAGAACCAGTGCGTTGAGGAAAGAACATTTCTTCGTTCCCCTTTCTTGGGGTTGGAAGAAATGCGGTTATTACGAATCTTCAAAACACAAAAAAACCGGTCAGATTGCTCTGACCGGGCTTTTGTAAAATAAGGTTCGAAGACCTGATCAGGGACTAATCAGGAAGGAGGACGTTGTCCTCATCGACATCAAGCCAGCCTCCGCTGCTTCCTTCACCATCTTCGTCGACTGCGCGTTTCTCGAAGATGTCATCAACGAGTCCGTCCTTACTCCTGATTGTTGCACCAGGTGCGGCTGAGGTAAGGCGCTCTTCCGAAACATGCCCCCCGCAGTAACCTACGATGGCTTTTTTCGACTTGAGCCAGGGGTGAAACTCGCCGTATTTACCGATTCCTTCCATAAGTCCATCCGCAACGAGCGGAGAACGGGAGAAGCTGGTATCGGTTTGTCCGGTGACGTAACAGAAAACGTTTTCTTCAGGTTCGAGTTCACCGTCCTCACGAGGAGCACGGAGGCGATCTGGATCCTTGGTTTGTGTCCAGAAAATCGACTCTGTGTCGATGTAGTCTGGAATGAGAACGTTGAAAGCTTCTGTAGACGTTGCGAACCCTTCCTCATTTTCTCCCGCTGAAGTATCTTCGTCTGGGTCAAAGGAAGGATAGAGTCCGTCCCAGTCCGCTGCGAAAGCACGGCAGGCAATGATGATGTTCTTTACGTTACTTACGGCCTTAATCCGCTTTCCGCGTTCTTGAATGCCGTTGTAAGCCGGCATGGCTGTACTGGCAAGAATGCCGATGATCGTAATCACGATCAGCAGCTCGATGAGGGTGAAAGCACCCTCCCATCTGCGTTTGTTCAATTTCATATCAGTGATGTTTTATTAGTTTATGATGTGCCTCGCCACTTTCAGGAATTTCTCTGGAGCTGGAAGCTTATGTAGTGCTGGAGAAGACATAGTAAATACATAGACTCCAATTTAAGAATCGCATTTTTCGGAAATCGGGACAAGAAAATTTACGATTTTGTGTGAGTTTTGCCGAAATCACTACGTTCTTTTTTTATGAGTCTCTCCATTTCCATCGAAGATTGTTTTGAAGATATCATCGCTAAGTCGATGAGAGGAAGGCACATATCGGAATCCGAACTGGTCGATAAAACGGGTGTAAGTCGCGATATTTTGCACCGACTTTGCCGTGGTGAATTTTGTGACGAACCTGCTCTTTTGATGGTGGCAAAGGCGCTGCAGCTTGATCCTCAGGCTCTGACGATGTCGGCTTCGAAGGTTTGGCGGCCTCGAGCCGTGACGATGGAGGGCGTGGAGATTTTTAACACGCCCTACCGCGATATGCGGGTGAATGCGTTTTTGATCTGGGATCCTGCATCGATGAAGGGTGCCGCATTCGATACGGGAACGGACAGTTCGCTGCTCTCGGATCGGGCGAAGGAACTGGGGATTTCAGTGGAGAGTATTTTTCTTACCCATACCCACAATGATCACATTGCGGACCTCGATCGTTTGAAGTCCACCTGTGAGGAGGTTTCCCTGTTCTCGAATGAACTTGAACCTTGGCCGGGGACAGAGACCTTTTCAGAAGATGCTCAATTTTCGATTGGTGATCTATTGGTGAAAACCTATACCACGAGTGGGCACTCGGTTGGCGGAACAACGTATTTCATTGAGGGGCTGGAGCGGCCGATTGCTGTTGTTGGCGATGCGATGTTCGCTGGCTCGATGGGAGGGGGAATGGTGTCGTTTTCCGATGCCTGGAAGAACAATCGCGAGAAAATTCTCACGCTTCCTGACGAAACCATCCTTTGTCCAGGCCACGGTCCGATGACTTCGGTAGGGGAGGAAAAACGTAACAACCCATTTTTCGCGGCGGAATTTCGATGATGCCGAAACTGATTCTCGCATCGGGCTCTCCTCGTCGAAAGGATTTGCTCACAGAAGCTGGTTATGACTTTCAGGTGATCGTTCCGGATGTCGAAGAGAACGAAGATGTATCCGTGCCGATTCGGCAGCTCACAAAGGAAAATGCGGAGTTGAAAGCAGAAGCGGTTTCGCCTGCGAATACAGATGCGGTCGTTATCGCGGCGGATACCCTGGTTCTGCTGGGGGAGCGCGTTTTGACCAAGCCGATTGATGGGGACGAGGCAACGGAAATGCTGGCTTCGCTGAATGGAAAATCCCACCAGGTGTTCACGGCCTTCAGTATTCTTCACGGTAGAGAGGGAAAACGTGTTCTGGAAACGGTGACGACGGACGTTCATTTCAAATTACTGACCGAGGCCGAGATGATTGAGTATCACAGGCGAATCAATCCAATGGATAAAGCAGGTGCCTATGCCGCGCAGGAGCATGGTAAACTCATCATCGATCGAATTGAGGGATCGATGACCAATGTGATCGGCTTGCCGATGAGGAAGGTGGCAGAGATCCTCGAATCGGATTTTGGAATCGTGCCGACGCTCAGGTAAGACCGAGGCGCTTGCCTTGATAGGTTCCGTCCTCGATGCGTTCGACCCATTCTTCGTTATCGAAATACCACTGAACGGTTTTTCGAATGCCGGAGTCGAAAGATTCTCGAGGTTCCCAGCCCAGATCCTTCTGAATTTTCGAAGAATCGATAGCGTATCGCCAATCATGACCGGAACGGTCTGTAACAAACGCGATGCAATCGTCGGGATTAAGTTCGCCGATATTTGGGTCCAGTTCCGAGACCGTGCGGATGATGGCGTGGACGACGTCGAGGTTTCTCATCTCGCAATTCCCACCAACATTGTAGACTTCGCCGGGTGTCCCTTTGAGCAAGGCAACTGCGAGTGCACGACAGTGATCTTCCACGTAAAGCCAGTCGCGAATGTTCGAACCATCTCCGTAGACAGGAAGCCGTTCGCCCTTTCTTACCTTGGATACCATTAAGGGGATCAGCTTTTCCGGAAACTGGTAGGGGCCGTAGTTATTGGAACAATTGGTCGTCACGACAGGCATGCCGTAGGTGTGAAACCAGGCTCGAGCGAGATGATCGCTTGCTGCTTTTGATGCCGAGTAGGGACTATTGGGCGCGTAGGCAGTCGTCTCGGAGAAAGCTGGATCATCCATCGTCAGCGAGCCGTAGACTTCGTCGGTCGAGACGTGAAGAAAGCGAAAAGATTCGCCGCGTCCCAGAGCCTCCCATCGTGTTCGCGAAGCTTCGAGGATGCTGTGTGTTCCGACAAAGTTGGTCTCGATGAACGTAGCTGACGATTGGATAGAGCGATCCACATGAGATTCAGCTGCGAGGTGCATCACGGAATCGATGCTCTCTTCTTCGAGTATTTTTGAGAAAAGATTGAGGTTGCAAATGTCCCCTTCGACGAATCGATGACGTTCGTCGTTGCGAATACTCGCGAGGTTTTCTGGGTTTCCCGCGTAGGTAAGCTTGTCGTAAGTAACAACGCGCTCCACTTCGACGGGCAATTCACTCGCTTTGTCGGAGAGAAGATAGTGGACCAAATTTGATCCGATGAATCCGGCGCCACCGGTGACGAGAATGCGTTGTCTCATAGTGAGTCTTCTCTACTTCGAATTCTTCCCATCGGCCTCGGGAAATTCCAGAAAAAGTATACCGGCCCTTCGACGGGCGTGGTGATTGCCAGGTAGATTTGTCTTTGCCGGTTTTGATTTCGAGATCAGGATTTCGGTGATTTTCGCAACTTCCGAGAAGCCGCAGTCAGGAATGCCGGACTCCCGCAACCAGGCAAGCAGAAGCCGATCCCGGAGAGCGTCGGGCATGTTGCGAAGCGAGGAGACATCAAGACCGTTCTCTTTGCGCGGTAGTTCAACCTCCTGATTTTTGGCCCATTGTTCTGCCCGGTGTGCCAATTCAGCGGAGCGAAGAACGGCTGGTCGGATGTCTCGCTCGAAGACTTCAGCCAGTGTCGGAATGAGACGGTTCCGGATTCGGTTTCGAAGTGCAAACTCCTCAGCATTGGATTCGTCTTCGCGAAATGAAATGTCATGTTTTGAAACGTATCGATCAATGGCTTCTCGGGAAAGGTTGAGAAAGGGGCGGATCAATGTGAGCTCGACCTGATTCACCACTCGTTGACTGATTTGATCCATTCCTGAAATTCCCCGGGAACCGCTTCCACGGAAAAAATTGATAAGGACAGTTTCGACCTGATCGTCGGCGTGGTGGGCGAGAATGAGCTGCTTGCAATTGCTGGCGGATGCCACATCGGAAAAAAAGCGATAACGAATCTCTCGTGCAGCAGCCTCGATCGATTGTGAGGTGGCGGCTGCGTGTGCGGCTACGCCGGAAGAGTGAACTTCACAAGGAAGGCCAAGTGACTTCGCTGCCTCTTCGACGAAGGCTTGATCAGCATCAGATTCTGCACCACGGAGGCAGTGGTTCACATGGCAGAGCACAAGATTCTGATAGCCGGTGCTTTGCAGAAAGTGAAGTAACGCCATGGAGTCGCGACCGCCTGAAACGGCGACGAGATAACTTTCCTCTTTCGGAAAACGGCTCGATACTGAATTCGCAAAGGTTGCGTTGATCTGTTCGTGATGGATCACGTCGACAAGATACGCAGTTGAGCAAAGATTGCAGCAAGGATCAGATCCCCCCAAACCTTCGCTGTCTCGATTGGTATTCACCAATGGCGTCGAGCAAATGCTGTCTGCGAAAATCGGGCCAGAAAGTGTTGGTGATCACAATTTCGGCGTAGCTGATTTGCCAGAGCAGGAAATTCGATATGCGAAACTCACCGCTGGTTCGGATGAGCAAGTCGGGATCAGGAATGCTCGCTGTGTCGAGATGCTGGGCAAAAAGTTCATTGTCGAGTTTCCCTGGATCGACTTCGCCATCTATGGCTTTCTCCATCAGCTTTCGGGTCGCCTCGACGATTTCTTCGCGGGATCCATAGCTAAGCGCCACAACGAGAGTGAGTCCGTCGTTGTTGACAGTTTTGGCGATCGTTTTTTCCAAAGCAGCCCGATTCGACTCGGGAAGCCTGTCTATTTGTCCAATAACCTGCAGCCGAATATTGTTGGCCATGAGTTTCGGAGTTTTCTCTTTGAGAAAGTGGGTCATCAACCCCATCAGGGCTGTGATCTCCGTTTCGGGACGCTTCCAGTTTTCTGCACTGAAAGCGTAAAGAGTCAGGTATTCGACACCAATTTCACCACAGGTTTCAAGAGCGGCTTCGACCGATGCGGCACCTACGCGATGGCCTTCGCGTCTTGGTTTGCCGCGGTCCTTGGCCCACCGCCCATTGCCATCCATGATGATGGCGATGTGCCGCGGAATCTCTTTTTCAGGATCAAACGCGGCCATAGTGATTCGTGAATTTGGCGATCACCGAATGATGGTTTGATCGCGTGAAGGTCCTACTCCGACCATGCTGACGCGAGTGTCGGTTTCCTTTTCAATGAAGGTCAGGTAGTTTCGGGCATTCTCTGGAAGATCGTCATAGTTTTCTATCTTGGTGGTGTCGCTGTTCCAGCCAGGGAGCTTTTCGTAGACAGGAGTGACACGCTCGAAATCTTTAGCCGATGCAGGAGGAAGGCGAAGCTTCTCCCCGTCGAGCTCGTAATGGGTGCAGACAGGAATTTCTTCGCAATCGTCAAGTCCATCGAGAATCGTGATCGCGAGATCGTCGAAACCATTCACCATCGAGGCGTAGCGGACGAGAACGAGGTCCAGCCATCCGCAGCGGCGCTTTCTCCCGGTGGTAGCCCCGAATTCGCGGCCCATCTTGTGAAACTGGTCTGCCAGCGTGTCGTTCTGTGTGGGGAACGGCCCTTCACCAACGCGAGTGGTGTAAGCTTTCGTCACGCCGACTACGCGATCAATTTTCTGGGGTGGGACGCCCGATCCGGTGCAGGCTCCCGCAGAAGTGGTGTTTGATGAAGTAACGTAAGGATAGGTTCCTTGATCGATATCGAGATAAGTTCCCTGTGCTCCTTCGAAAAGCAGGGACTTGCCTTCCTTGATTGCACTGTGCAGATAATCAACCGTATCGGCAGCGAATGGGGTAAGTCGTTCTGCCGCAGAAAGGAGTTCTTTCCCGATCGCCTCCGCATCGAGAGGCTCCATGCCTACAGACTCAAACAGCGGATTGCAATCCGAGACGCGCTTGTGAAGTCGCTCAGCGAAGGCTACCGGATCTCCAATCAAGTCGTGGAGCCGGAAGCCGATTCGATCGACTTTGTCTCCGTAGGTTGGGCCGATACCACGCTTGGTGGTTCCGATTTTCCCGTCGCCTTTTGCAGCTTCTTTATAAGCATCCATTTCACGATGGAAAGGCATCACGAGGTGGGCGCGGGTCGAAATAATGAGATTGTCGGGGGAAACGATGATGCCTTTTTCTGCCAGTCCGTCGATTTCCTCGAGAAAAGAAATCGGATCCATGACGACACCATTTCCGATGACGCATTTTTTCTCCGGCCAGAGAATGCCCGAGGGGATCAGATGCAAAATGTATTCGTTGCCGTCGGTTATTACGGTGTGACCAGCGTTGTTACCGCCCTGAGCGCGGACAACGATATCGGTCTTTTCGGTGAGAAGATCGACGATCTTCCCTTTTCCTTCATCGCCCCACTGGGCGCCAATCACAATCGAGTTGGACATGAAAAATCAGTGGTGGGTTATCAGGATCAACAGTTCGATCCTTAAAAAATAATGGCTCCCTCTAAGGATGATACAGAGCCGTGTTCTAAGCGAATCAATAAGTTTTTGATCAGCCAGCGGACATGGTTGTCGCAATCCCGGCCACTGCGATAGCAGCGAGAATGGCTACCACCCCGAGTAAAACTGCAATCGTAGCCAAGGTGTCTTTCTTTTCGGCTTTTTCAATCGGTGAAAGGTTTGAGAAGCCATCGGGTTGGTTCGAGACGTCGGATAGTTCTGCAGCATGCGCTCCATACCCGCTTCCGCCTGCGCTGGCGGCGAAATCTGAACCGCCGGCACTTTCGTCTACGCCGGCCTCGCCACCTGAGATCACTGACTCCACGTTGCCAAAAGTGATTTGTGATCCCTCGCCGACGGCTACTGCTTCGGTAATCTGCTCTCCGTTCACATAGGTGCCGTTGGTTGAACCAAGATCGGACACAGAAAGAGATCCGTCGGTGTTCTGAAGGACAGCGTGGGATCCCGAAAGGGAATCGTGATCGAGAATGATGTCAGCGTCTTCGCTGCGACCAACAGTGAGCTGCTCGTAACCGTCGAGGTCGTATGCGACGGGTTCATGATCCGGGACGTAAATGGTAATAGTTGCCATGTCTGTTTTGTTTTTACTACGAGTTAGTGTGTTTGATCAATGAGATTAGCAAATTCTTCGAAGAAATACGAAGCGTCGCTTGGGCCAGGTGCGGCCTCAGGGTGGTATTGGACGGAGAAAACGGGATAGTCGCGGTGGCGCATTCCCTCGACGGTATCGTCGTTGAGATTGATGTGCGTCACCTCAATGTGGCTGGGAAGTGCATCGCCGTCGGCAGCAAATCCATGGTTCTGAGAGGTGATGGCAATTTTCCCTGACCGAAGATCTTTCACCGGATGATTTCCTCCGCGGTGTCCGAACTTGAGTTTGAAGGTTTTTCCGCCGAATGCGTGGGCCAGCACCTGATGCCCGAGGCAGATGCCAAAAACTGGTTTCTTGTCGATGATCTCTTTGACCTCGCTGTGAATATAGTCGAGCGCAGCAGGATCACCGGGGCCATTGGAAAGAAAAACTCCGTCTGGATTCCGTTCGAGCACTTCCGAGGCAGGCGTGCGGGAATTGACCACTTCGACTTCAAAGCCGTGCTGACGCAGGCTACGGAGAATGTTGCGCTTGATCCCGAAATCGTATGCCACGATGCGATACTTCGGATCAGAGAGAGGATGATACATTTCGCCGTCTTCCTCTTCTAGAGGCTCGTCGACGGAAGCGTTCACGATCGTCCACTCGCGACTCAACTTACTCTCCGGATCCCACTGGTAGGTTTCGGGAGTAGTAACCTCCTTCACAAAATCGGAACCCTCCATGGGAGGAGCCGCTTTTGCAGCAGCGACTGCACCTTCCGCGTCGAGGCTGCCATCGGTGCAGAGCGTTGCGCGCATCGCGCCAGCCTCGCGGAGGCGCTTTGTCAGCGCGCGTGTATCGACTCCCTCGATTCCCGGAACGCCGGCGTCGGCGAGGTATTCATGCAATGATTGGTCACTGCGCCAGTTGCTCGGAATTTCACAAAGTTCCTCGATCACGAATCCGCGGACGTGAACAGCCGAACTTTCCGGATCCGTTTCGTTGACTCCGTAGTTTCCAATCAGGGGACAAGTCATCGTGACGATCTGCCCGCGATAGGACGGGTCGGTCAGGATTTCCTGATACCCGGTCATTGAAGTGTTGAAGCAAGCTTCACCGGTCTGCGTTGTCGCCGCACCGAATCCGATTCCCTCAAATACAGTTCCATCTTCCAGCGCAAGTATCGCTGGCTTCCGTTCTCTTCCGTTTGTGTCGCTTCCCATTGCTGATTTTGGCAGGTCGGATCTGGCCCCGCTTTTTCAAAACGGGCCTTGGGAGGATGGCAGAAAAGGGGAGGCTTTCAAACTCTTTCGGTGGAGAAAAGAAAAAGGAAGTTTCGGGGAGATGGTGAAGAATCGGATCAAATTGGACTAGGGGAGGAGTTTACCCCTCTTTTGCCCATCGTTTCACCGGGTGTTCTTCCCATACCGGCAGGCTCTTCAAAGAGCGCTCGACATCGCTGGTCATCGGTAGATTCCACGTCGCCCAGAAGGGCTGCAAATTCATACCACAGGCCTTCGATAGGCGAATGACCCACTGATCATTAATTTCCTGCTGTCCCTTGGGGCGATCGTCGGGATCGAGATTGTTGTATTCATCGAAAACTTTCTGAAACGGCTCCCAGCCAAATTCTTCCTGAATCATCAAGTAAGTCTCCAGCGCGACCCAGACTGACCATTCGTCCGCGAATTTTGCGCCGTTGTTTAAATAAGCATTCAGACGCTGTTTCCGATTCAGGGGACGAATCGCGGAATGCGTTTCATCGCGATCTTTTCCGATATATTCCTCATAGATGTAGACCGACCAGAGGTTGCAGGTGGTTTCACCAGTTCCCGGCAGAGACCAGAGGTTATGTTGATTGTTATGTCCGTATTCGTGGAAAAAGCCCCAGTTGCCGTCCTTTAAGGTTTTGGAATCGACCGCCTGCTCGGCGCTTCCACCGAGATGAGCAGCGACTGGATAGCTGCTGTGCATCGATCCCGCTGAGGTCTGGCGATCGAATATGATGCGTTCTGCTCGGTAGTTGTTGCGGTCAACCTGAGTGAGTACGGCCGCTGTGTCGATGATACCGTTCCAGATTTCCATGACCTCGTCAGGATCCGAAACCTTTCGAATGTAGTCGCTGGGAATCGCTACGATGATGCGATCACTGGCGATTTCTGCCCACGGGGCAGGGTATTTGCGGATCGTGTCGTTCCATTCACGGAGATCTGTTTTTCCGTGCTCGTAGAGAGGGGCTCGGATTCCGCCTTCGATCGTCACGGGGATTTCCTCGTAGTCAGCGCCTCGTGGAACTCGAATCGTGACCAGTCCGCCAAGACCGCTGGACGCTTCAGTGACGCGGCTGGCTACTGGCACCTTCACCTGCCAGTCCGGATATCGATGCCAGCTGTCGCGGTTTCGCAGGTGCCCGTTGTAGGAGCCGATTACAATTTCAAAACCTTCGCCGGCAAGACGGGCCGGTAAGGTCACCGTCACGACTTCTCCTGGTGGCGCATAGATTCCGGTCGGACGCATTTCCTTCGCGGCCCAGCCGCCGGCGTTGCGTCCTTCGAGCCATCCTTTGTAGACCCCGCTCATGGTGAAGGTGTGGCTGACGCGTTCTGCCCCTTCGTCAACTTCGCCGGGGTAGTCGGAAGCGGCGGGAATCGCATACATGGTTCCTGCAGGAGTATTTTCGTTGAAATGCGTTTCCAGGCCGATGACCGCATCGACGAGCGCGTTCTGGCTGGGCACCACTGGATTTTCTTTGGTCGGAATGATGGGGCCGACTTCCATATTCAATAATCTCAGCTGCTCGAGAAATTCAGCCAAGCCTGTCCCTGAGAGCGTTTTCGCGCTCTCCAGATCTCCGATCAGGCCTGCCAATTCGGAACTGCGCAGCGATTTGTGTTGCTCGACCAGTTTTTTCGCCGCTTCGACCGCTTTTCCGCGACCTTTGCTGTTTCCCGGAGGAGTCCGCGTCATTTCCGGCTTGGTCGTCGGCTGGCTCGGAGGCGATGAACTGCCCGAACCAATTGTTAGCCCTTCCTTTTTTGCGTAGCCGTCAGCGAGAAACTGCATTCCTGCGGAAGAAAAAATCTGGTTTCCAGGGAAGGTCGAAAACGGGTCGTATTTCTTTTTGAAAGCCCAGGGCGTTGTCGAGATGACGAGACCACCTCCGTCATTCGCATATTCAAACAGGCGAACAATTTCGCCATCTTCCAAATTTTCATGACCGATCAGGCAGTAGACGGTCGGGTTGTGATCATGCATTTCCTGGGGGGGATAGGCTTGAGCGTCGAAACCTGCTTCAGAAAGAATGTCAGCCAGGCCTGCAATTCCCGGATGCACTCCGACATTTGGACTGGCACCGCGACCGGCCCAGCGTATCGAGTTAAGAACGAAATTCTTTACCGATTCCTGCTCCAGAAGGGTGCCCGGCTTGAGGAATCCACCGTGGGTGAATCCGATAACACGACCTTTTCCGGGGGTTCCCGCTGCGGCCACCACAGAGCCGTTTGTATCTTGAATTAGTGGGAACGCGTCATCGCTCGTGATGTCGATCTTTCCGGGAACAGACTTTCCGAAATCGATCGCTCCACCACCTGACGTGAGTAACTGGCGAACCTTTTCATCAGCACGGATCGTGGTGGAAAGAAGAAGGGGAATCAAGAATAGGGGGAGCAGTCTCATTTTAGATTGAGGTTGGATTATCGACTATACCCTGTTGGGACAAAGTTTGTGGAAGCAAAATTTGGTTATGACACAACGATAGACCACTCGCATATTGGAAATATGTATCTCAAAATTTCTTTCCTGCTGCTTTTTGTCATCGCCTCGACCGCGCATGCCGATTTAAAATCCTTTGGGTCGGCGGTTGTCGATGAAGTGGTAATTCAGGAAGATTTCGAGCGTCCCGTCTACCAACTGCCCAAATCAACATGGCAGGCGCGTCAGGGCACGCGGTGGAAAATCGCAGGAGGCGTGCTTTCCGGCATTCCATCCTCAGCGGAATATCGGTCAAAAAAAACTCATCACCGCGGCCTCGAACCACGACTCAGCATCCCCGCGACACCACCTGAATACGTGGCGCAGTTTTCGATCCGCTTTCTCGATGGCGAAGAGACGACCATCGTGCCCTTTGTTGAGTTCGGGCACCACATTGTGCGACTGCGATTCAGCAAAGAAGAGGGTGTCACTCTGCTAGTCGATTACGAATCTCTCAAGGTTGCTGAGGATGCATCCTTTCATTACAAACCCGGCGATTGGATGAAAATTACCGCCTCTCTCAAAGGCGATGAGTTTGTTATCGCGATCAACGATAGTCCGAGGCTATATGCAAAGCATCAGGTAATTAAGGAGCCCGCGCCAAGCGGAGGTTCCGGCATCGGGGTTGCTGGCCCGAGAGGGGGCAAGATCGAAATCGACGACCTCACGATCTGGACTGTAAAAGACGAGGTGGCTGATGGTTGGGAAAAAGAGCGTGAGCAGCTTCCGAAATTCGAAGCCGTACAAGTTCGCGAG
>JAKMGR010000624.1 GCA_022424805.1 Verrucomicrobiales bacterium | reverse complement strand
GCACTGTGTTGCGATGCGATTGACTGATGCGGACGAGTGGGAAGAAGTCTGGCGTATTGAGCGCAACGTGCCCCACATTCCGTCCTTGATTGCAGTAGGTGATCTTGCCTTCCTGATCGACGATTCTGGAATCGGGACCTGCGTCGATTCTTTGACTGGCGAGGAGAAGTGGAAAGAGAGAATCCCAGGTGTGGAGGGATCGATTTTTGGATCGCCCGTGAGTGACGGAAAACACATCTATTTCGCCGACGAGAGCGGAAATGTGCACGTCATCGCTGCATCGGGGACCTTTCAGTTCGTTAGCAAGAATCCGCTCGGAGAATTGTGTCGCACTACGCCAGCGATCGTGGACGGCGCAGTAATCTTGCGGACGGAAACGAAGCTGACAGCGTGGAAGTAGGCGAGAAACTACTCTTCCACGTCCAGCTTCCTGCGAAGCCTTGAGCCAGTTTTTTCCCAATCTTCGTTCGGGAGTGCTTCCCAGATGGTGAGATCACGAAACCCGGCTTGCTCTCCGGCAACGATAAAGCCCCATTTGGCTTTCTCGGTGGCCAGGAGCGGATCCTTCCCTAGGCTGATGTGATCACCAGTCTGAGCGAGCATTTCTTCACCGAGCAGTTCGATGCGAACGGTGTGCCATTCGTCAGTATCAAAGTCTTCATTGACCGAATTGAAAGGCTTGCTCTTGTCGGGGCCTTCGTGATCGTTGTCGTCTTTGCGTGCCTGGAAAGAAAATTTTGTCAGGGTAACCCGGCAGACATGGTCTTTGCTGTCGTCGATGCAGAACATGGCGCTTTTTGTCTCTCCGAGAAGAACTTCGAATTCGATGATGACATCTTTCAGGGGCAGTTGCTGTTTCATCACGGCAGCGTGATCGTCAGCGGCAAGCTCCACGCCGGTCAGGCCGTTTTCGCTGAACTCCCACTTTCCGGGCCTCATTTTCCAGGTTCCCTCGGCTTCCTTCAAAGAGGAGTGATAGATTACTTTACCCGGCGTTGCCATGATCGTCTCCGTCTTCGGCTTGGGGGCATCTGCCATTGCTTTTAACTCTACCTGCCAACTTTTTGCAAACTCCTGATCAGCTGAAGAAAGCGTGTTCAAATCCAAGATATAGCTCCGACCGTTTTCCATTTTCAGCGTGATATCGTCGCCTTCGAGGGAAACTAGTTCCGCCTGAATCGTTTTTCCGACCGAGTTGGTCCAGGCGCGGAGTTCGGCTGTTGCGTTCAGGGGAATCACAGCAGCGATAAGAGCGATGAAAAGGAAGGCCTTCATGGAGTAACCGTAGGGGAGAAGCCTGGAAATGCGAAGGCTGTTTTTGATCCCGATAGAAGTAGGATATTCCTGCTCGCGGCACAGTCGCAGTGAGTCAAGAAGGGGCTCACCCCAAACGCCCCTCCAACTCTCCGCGTTGATCCGGCATCTTTCCAAACACATCTGCCAGTGATCGTATCGGATCGATCCCGGGTTCGATGACTCCGACGAACTGGGCAAGTTGTTTTTCGAAATGATTCACGGAGCGCCAGTCGGCATCGTTTTCTTCCAGGAAATTGAGTCCGCGGTCGAGGAGGTCAGCGATTTCGGGGAGCGGTGTTTCGATCTCAGAGACGCGATCAACCAGCTTTACGAAATAGGATGCAGCAAGTGTCTGCAGGTAGTTCTTTCGCAAGCCGAGACGAGGGCGTTCGATCTTGAGTTCTTTGAGTATGTGCAAGTCACCTTTCTTCGCGGGATGGACTTCGATCTCGCAGAGATAAAAGAGGTCCAGCTTGCCGGCGAAGGGACTCTTGGAACGACGTGCTCCTTTGGCGACCGTTTTTACGATTCCGTTTTCATGGGTGCACCAATGTACGATTAAACTTGTCTCGGTCAGAGGCGAGCGTTTGATCAGGGTGCCACGTGCTTTCATGAAAAATGGAGTCTACCTCTAATCCAAAGTTTACATTTTTCCAAATCTGTGGAACAGGATACGCCTCGCATGAGTGACGATCTCAACGCCATTGACACAGAATCTCTAAAAGCCCGACTCTCTGAGTTGCGGCGGTATCTTTGACTTTCCCGAACTGGAAAAGAAGTTGGAGGCCTACGAGGCCGAAATGAGTGCTCCCGAATTCTGGGACGACAAGGAAAAGGCTCAGACCCGAGTTAGTGAGGTAGCGGCGCTGAAAAGCAAGATCAATCCGGTAAATGAGCTCAGCTCCCGGATTGATGATTTTTCCGTCCTTATCGAGATTGCCCAGGAAGAGGGCGATGACTCGTCCATGGATGAGGTCCGCTCCGAGGTGGGAGCGATTCAGAAAGAGTTGGATCGCATCGAACTTTTGACTTTACTCAATGGGCCGCACGACTCGGAAAATGCTTTCCTCACGATCCACGCAGGAGCAGGAGGCACCGAGGCCTGTGATTGGGCGGACATGCTGGTTCGCATGTACCAGCGCTGGGGCCAGCAGCAGGGCTTCAAAACCGAGATGGTCGATTTGCAGCCGGGTGAGGAAGCCGGGATTCGCGGAGCAACGCTCCGGTTCGAGGGCGAGAATGCTTTTGGCTATTTGAATTGTGAAAATGGCGTACATCGACTTGTGCGGATTTCGCCTTTTGATGCTCAGTCACGGCGGCATACATCCTTTGCCAGTATCGAAGCAGTTCCGGATTTGAAAGAAGAGCCGGAGTTGGAGATCGACGAGTCAGATCTTGAAATTACGACGATGCGATCGGGCGGCAAAGGCGGGCAGAATGTGAATAAGGTCGAGACGGGAGTCCTGATGCGCCACCTTCCTTCCGGAATTCTGGTGCGATGCACCGTGGAGCGAAGCCAGCACAAGAATCGCCAGGTCGCGCTGAAAATTCTGAAAGCAAAACTACTGCAGATCGAGGAAGACAAAAAACGCTCTGAGATGGAGCAGCAATACGGCGAGAAAGGCGAGATTGCTTTCGGTGCTCAGATTCGGTCCTACGTTTTCCAGCCCTACCAGATGGTCAAAGACCACCGCACAGGTTGCGAGACCGGCAATATCCAGTCTGTTATGGATGGAAATCTGGAAGCTTTCATCGAGGCAAAACTCCGTGGGCAAGTCGCTGGGGAAAGTAGCGACGATGATGTGTAGCGTTTTTTTCTTGGTAAGAATGAAGCTGTTGAAATTGCTCTCGATCGGATTCGTCTTTTCGATATTTGCGATTTCCTCCTTTTCACAAAGCCAAACCGAACGTGCCGGTATTGTAGATCAATTCGATTACCCGGATTCGAAAAATGCCTGCGGGCCAGCTTCGATCTTGAATCTGCTGAAATTCAGTCGCGAAGAACACTTCACCATCTATCATTCCCTGAAAGGGGTGGATGACACGGCGCGGTTGAAATATCTGATCGAGCGCTATTTTCGAAGCCGCATTTCGACCGTCGAGCCGAAGTGGAATCGCTGGGGGGTGCATGGCATTTTTGCGGAAGACCTTGCAACTGGTTTGAATGAGCTCCTGGTTGAATATGAAAAACCAAAGCTGAAATCCGAAAATCTGGATCGTATCGCGAGCGAAACGGAAGGGGAGCACATGCGTCGGATTCACGAAAAAATCTCCCGCTCGATAGATCGCGGCGTGAAGCCCATTATCAGCCTGCGTTCATTCGTCGTAAGAACTCGCGGTTCGGAAAATCCACGATGGGAGCGAGGCATTCACCACACCCTTGTTGTTGTGGAAATCGATAAAGCTGCGGGTGAACTTGGGTTTCATCTCCTCGGGCTCGATTCGGCAGGCGGGGAAGAGGTGGCGCTTTTCATCCATCGAGATGGAGGTCGCTTGCCCTTTGCTGCGCTTCGTGGAGCAGAGAGTGGCAGCGAATGGCTCAAAGGTTTCCCCTTTCTTCAGGTCATGGCACCCGAGGTCCCTAGCCTTCGCCCAAGAAACCTGAAGTGGGCTGATCGTTATCTTGTCACCGCGAACCTGCTGATCGGCGATTTTTAACGGCGCGATTCTCCCTCTTCATCACTTGTAATTCTCTTCTCTTTTCCGGAAACTTTAGCCTTCCTCCGAGGTTTACTCGGG
>JAKMGR010000621.1 GCA_022424805.1 Verrucomicrobiales bacterium | reverse complement strand
CTCGCGACCTCGCAAACTACAACAAGGCCGACGACGCCTTTCAGCAGGCCGCCGACCTGGTCCGCTATATTCGCAACTTCTCCGATCACCCGGACGATCGCGGTTTCGGCATCGGAGTCGCGGGCTTTCCCGAAGGTCATCCCGGAACGCCGAATCGACTCAAGGAGATGGATTACCTTAAGGCAAAGGTCGATCAAGGTGCCGACTACATCGTGACCCAGCTCTTCTTTCACAATGATGATTTTCACGACTTCCGGGATCGCTGTTCGCTAGCCGGAATCGATATTCCCATCATCGCCGGGATCATGCCCGTGACGACGACGAAAGGAATGGAAAGAATGGCGGGCCTCGCCGCCGGAGCGCGATTCCCGGCGAAACTGCTTCGGGCTCTGAATCGCGCCGGAGACGATCCCGAATCCATCGAAAAAGTCGGCATCCACTACGCGACCGAACAATGCTCTGACCTGCTCGAAAAAGAAGTCAGCGGTATTCACTTTTACACTCTCAACAAATCACACGCCACCCGTGAGATCTACGCGAATCTCGGGCTGCATGCTTCGACTTGACCCAGTTGAGTTTCCCACCCAACAAGACATGAAACGGTTTCCGTGGCGCATCGTTCTTTACGTCGTTTTTATCGGGTACCTGTTTCTTGATCTCAGGACCTGCAACGGGCCGCTGAAGCGATCGATCAGCAAACGGACCGATCTGACGCGCAAGGCGGCGGAAGCTAACAAGTGGGTCGCACTCGTAAACCAGGAGCCAATCACCGGAGAGCAGCTCGACCTCGCTGTCGCTCGGCATTTGTATCAGCGCGGGAAAGACATCGAGGAAGTACCGGAGGCGAATCTGCGCATGATCCGTCGTGCGGCGCTGCAATCGCTCATCAACGACACGCTGGTGCGACAATATGCCGACGGAGAAGAATCCCGCGCCCCGCAGGAAGAAATCGACGCTTTAACTGCCCGGTGGCTTTCCCAATTCTCTTCGGAAAACGAATTGGCCGAGCGAGCCGGCTACCAACAGCTGCCGGACGAAAAGATACAAGAGGAACTCGCTCGCATCGTATCTCGCAAAAAGTGGCTCGAGAATCGCATCGCTCCTGGAGTCGACGTCATGGACGAGGAAGTGAAAGCGTGGTTCGAAGAAAACCGCGAAACCGGCGAAGGTTTCATCGAGCCGGAAAAAGTTCGCGCCCGGCACATCTTCCTGAGCACCGTCGAAGTCGACGACGAAAACCGCGAGGAAATGATTCGCGACCTGCACCGCCAGATCGTGGAAAAAGAAAACACCTTTGAGGAATTAGCCGCAGCATTTTCCGAGGATCCAAAAACGAAAAAGATCGGAGGGGACCTGAACTGGTTCGCTCGTGACCGAGTTCCTGAAATTTTCGCCAAAACGGTTTTTGCAATGAAACCCGGCGATCTGAGCAATCCGTTTCGAACCGAGATCGGCTGGCACATTGTCGAAGTGTTAGACCGGCAGGAGGAAAGACCCGTCACCTTTGAAGAAGTCGAACTCGAGATCCGCCATCATCTCGAAAATCAGCGCACTGCGGAGGTCGTCGAAATTTTGATGAAGAAACTGCGAACGGTCGCTAATATTCGACTGTTCCCCGAGCACATTTGAGATCAGTCTCTCGGCGAACGATTCTTCGATCGAAACTCCGGCGGCCGCTTGCTGATCCACTTTACGAAACGCATGATCTCTTCATTTTCGCGAAGCGCTTCGATGGTATTGTAGACACGGGCCAGCTCAGCTTCGCTGAACAGGCTGTGAACCTTGCTATGACAGATCGTGTGGAGCACTGCGATCGGCCCATGCTTGCCCCCTTTCAGCTTCGGGATTAGATGGTGGCGACTCTCCAACTCCGGCGGGATGGGGCGCTCACAGAGCGGACAGATTTTCCAGTCTGTTTCAGATCTGGACATAGGGCATCAGTCCATGCATTCCCCCTTCGCGCCCGAAACCGCTTTCGAGGTAGCCTCCGAAAGGGCTGGTCGGATCAAATTTATTGAAGGTGTTAGCCCAAATTACTCCGGCTTGGATTTGGTCTGCGATTTGGAAAATCTTACTACCCTTGTCGGTCCAGATTCCCGCACTGAGACCGTAGCAGGTGTCATTTGCCCGGCTCACGGCTTCGGCAGGCGTGCGGAAAGTGAGAACACTCAGAACGGGTCCGAAAATTTCCTCGCGAGCGATGCGATGGCTTGGACTGACGTTGGTGAAGAAAGAAGGGCGGCACCAGTAGCCGGAGTCAGGCAAGGGACAGCTCGACTCGTGCAGCGTCGCGCCTTCATCAATTCCGGAACCGATCAGGCTGGTTATACGACCGAGTTGCTCCTTGGAATTGATCGCGCCAATGTCGGTATTTTTGTCGAGTGGATCACCCACTCGCAAGGTTTCGATCCGGCGCTCCAGGCGAGCTACAAAGTCGTCGTGAATCGATTCCTGCACGAGGAGACGACTTCCGGCGCAGCAGACATGGCCCTGATTGAAATAGATTCCATTGATGACCCCTTCGACGGCCTGTTCGATGGGAGCGTCGTCGAAGACGATGTTCGCTGCTTTTCCTCCCAGTTCGAGCGTGAGTTTTTTCCCAGTGCCCGCGACGGTCTCCGCGATCTTCTTCCCCACGCTAGTGGATCCGGTGAAAGCAACTTTGTCGATACCATCGTGGCCGACGAGGTATTCACCGGTATCCCCTGCCCCGGTCACAATATTGACGACGCCATCGGGCAGCCCCGCTTCCTGAAATATTTCAGCGAGGTGCATCACGGTGACGGAGGTGGTCTCCGCCGGCTTCAGCACAACGGTGTTTCCGCAGGCCAGCGCAGGCGCGATCTTCCAGGCCGCCATCAGAAGCGGGAAATTCCATGGGATCACTTGTCCGGCGACTCCGACAGGTTTCGGACTGCGTCCGGGAAAAGCATAGTCGAGTTTATCGGCCCAACCGGCGTAGTAAAAAAAGTGGGCTGCGACGAGCGGAACATCAACGTCGCGACTCTCCTTGATCGGCTTGCCACCGTCCATCGATTCGAGGATGGCGAGCTCGCGTGCTTTCTCCTGAATGATGCGTGCAATCCGGAAGAGGTATTTCCCGCGCTCCGAAGACGCCATTTTGGACCAGACTTTGCTGTAGGCGTTGCGGGCAGATTGAATCGCGGCATCGACATCAGCCGGCTCCGCTTTCGCAATCCGGGCGTGACGCTTTCCGGTCGCTGGATTTACCGATCCAAAATATCTTCCTCCCGACGGAGCCCTAAATTCTCCATCGATGAAAAGCTCGTACTGCTTTTTTAACTTCACCGGAGTCGACTCCGGCGCCGGTGCATATTCAAATGCCGAACCAAATTTCAAATCACTCATCCTTTGGATCATCCCTTAGAAAAATATTTCGCACTCTGATAGTTCCCATCAACCAACTTCGCGAGCTGCAACTCGACATCGCTGAGCAAGGAACTGGCTCCAAACCGGAACAACTCCGGAGTCAGCCAGTCTTCTCCGACAGTTTCTTTTACCATGACAAGAAACTGCAGCGCCTGTTTCGCGGTCCGAAGTCCGCCCGCAGGCTTGACTCCGATTTTTTTTCCCGTCGCGAGAAAGTGATCCCGCGCCGTCTCGACCATGACGAGCGTCACGGGAAGCGTCGCGGCAGGTGAAACTTTACCGGTCGAGGTTTTGATGAAATCCGCCCCGGCTTCGATTGCTATCTGGCTGATGAGCCTGACATTGTCATAAGTCTGCAGCTCACCAGTTTCGAAAATCACCTTCAAATGCGCCTTGCCGCAGGCTTCTTTCGTCGCTGCGATCTCATCGAAGACTTCATTCAGCTCGCCTTCGAGAAAACGGCCACGGCTGATAACCATGTCGATCTCTTCCGCCCCGAAGCTGACTGCATCGCGAACATCAGCAATGCGAAGATCGAGAGGATACTGGCCGCTTGGAAATCCGGTAGCAACAGATGCGACCGGAATTCCCGTGCCCTTCAGTTCCGAAACGGCATGCGCGACGAGATTCGGATAGACGCAGACCGCAGCGCACGGCGGGCAATCGTAGCGATCTGCCATTGGAAGGAGGGCCTTACGACAGAGATGGGTGACTTTGCCCTTCGAATCGGCTCCCTCCAGGGTCGTCAGGTCCATCATCGAAACCGCCATCTTCAAACCAACCGCCTTGGCCTCGTTCTTGATCGACCGTTTCGTGAATTTGGCGGCGCGTTCCTCCACCCCAACTTGATCAACTAGAGGAACGGGTTGCTGCAGGGGAAATGTGGCCATGGAAAAAGGAAAGCGAGGGTTTTGGTTTCGAAACGCTGCGTTCAGCACATTTTCACCATATCTTTCACTAGCTGAAAGTAGAGATAAAAAAGCCCGCGCCACGAGTAGCGAAAGGTGTCGGCTTTTTCGGAGAGGCGTATCAATCCGCTATCCAGGTTATGTTTGATCTGCTGCCCGGCTTCAAGTTCGATCAGATTCGGAAGCTCCTCAGGTGTCTCCGCCACGAAGTCTTCGGTTTCGAGTGCCAGATCTTTCATCCAGCCCCGATGCTTCCCGAGAACGTCTGGAAAAAGTTCGGCCTCGGGCTCTCGGCGCACGATGACATCTGGAGCCGAAGCCATCGGGGTGCTGAAGGGAACGTTTGTCGTCCGGTAGATAATTCCGCTTTCCCGCCGGGTCGTCAGAGAGAGGCATCCCCAGGAAATATCATCCTGCTCGGTAAGACAGATCGCAGCCTGCTCGCGGGTTTCTGCATTGTAGAAAAGGCGAAAAAACTGCTTCACGCCGTCCCATTCCCAACCCGTGTCGGTGACATATTCGAAGCCTTCTTTTTCCACTTCATCAGTCATTTCGCTGAAAGCGGGAAAGCGCGAGGCACCGGGAGGAGCTTGCTGCTCCAGCGATTTATGAATCGGGAGGCGCAGATTACGCACACGGGTCAACAGTTCCAGCCACGGCAGCAAGAACCAGATCAGCAATCCGCCGACACCGGCAGCAATGCTCCCAGTCGGCAAATAGAACGCGAGAAAAGTCGCCGCCAGCAGTCCCAATGCTCCAAGCTTACGGAGAAGGCGGGCGCGGAAACTGCGCAAAGCAAAGGAGAAAACAATGACTCCCAGGACGATCAATAATTCGCTCATGGTCAACAAATGTTACGACCTGTTGTCAGGGAAAGGAAAGGGGAAAGTCTTGCACGTGGAAAGAGCCTGTTGATAAGCATGCGAAGATCCAGTTATCCAAAAAATGAAAGTCCAAGAAATTGCCTATTCCGCGTATCCCGTGACGGATATGAAATGCACCCGTGGATTTTATAGAGGAATTCTCGGCCTAACCGCAACCATAGATCACGAAATGGAGGGAGGCCACTGGTTCGAATACGTTAACTGAGCAGGAACGCTCCCGATCAGTCTCGCCGAGGGAATGCTCCCGAGCAAGGATGGATGCAGCGTCGGTCTGGAAGTTGATGACTTCGATAGTGCAATTGCTGAACTCGAAAAAGCCAATGTCGAATTTCATTTCGGCCCCCTCGACCCCGTTTGCCACATGGCGTTTGTTCAGGATCCAGACGAAAACTCCACTGGCATTCAACGGCGCAGAGAGGAATCGGAATTGCAACCCTGATGGGGAGGCGAGGAGATACATACAC
>JAKMGR010000612.1 GCA_022424805.1 Verrucomicrobiales bacterium | reverse complement strand
GAATAAAGGAAGGAGCACTGCCACCCTGTTGGCTTCGCCAGAAAGTAATCGTCCTCATGATTTCCGAGTGGAGGCGCGTCAACGAGTTGCGCACCACTTTGGAAATTCCAGCGATCTCTGGATCTTCATGATCAGCGTAAGCGCCGCCCAGAGCTACAAAACCGTCGGCAACCTTGCGCTGGTCAGCTTCACTGAAGTTAGCTCCGAACTCCTTGGAGATGGCACGAGTGATATCAGCACCTCCGATTTTGACAGTTCGAATGAAAAGCTTTCCGCCCTCCATGAAAATCATGTCTGTCGTTCTAGAACCGATATCGACAAGAAGAGTTGCTTCTTCTACGTCGCCGTAGTTGAAACGGAGAGCATTGTAGAGTGCAACCGGGGAAACCTCCGCACCCTGCGATTTCAATCCCGAACCTAGGACGATCTCGTCAATCTCGTTGATCTCTTCGGCCTTTACGGCTGCGAGAACAACTTCCACTTCGATATCATCCGCGTCACCAGTGAGCTGGTAACCCCAGACAACTTCATTGATGGGATAAGGCACCTGCTGCTGAGCCTCAAACTCGACAATTTGATCGACCTGCGCTCCATCAAGAGCAGGCAGGCTCGCAAATTTCATCAATACAGGAAAAGAGGACACCACGTAGGTCGCTTTCGCCCCTTTTGCCTTGAGACTTGCCACGATTTCCTTGAGAGCCGAAGACGCTTGGGATTGCCTGGAGTCATCGACCGCCGGATCCCCGACGAATTCCCGGCGCTCGATCCGATCTAGGCGTAAGCCTCCTCCACCGATCTTTGAAAACACCGCACCAGTCACCTGCTGCGAGCCTATATTGAATGCTATGATTCGGTTATCTGCCATCTTCGTTGTCTACACTTCTGCAAAAAGGAAATCGTCCGAAAAGGACTTCGGCTCAATCAGTTTGAAAAACAAAATATCTCAATTCTTGTCCACGTCCGCATAGCGGTCGATCCAGAGCAGCGCGAAAGGTGTTTCGTGCTTGGAAAGAATTCCTGGTCCGGTCCCAGTTGCCTCCCAGAACTTGGCCTTCGTTCCAGAAAGTGAGGAATACCCACCTACGAGAACGCCATTATAAAAAATCTCGACTCCGACAGCAGCAACGTCTGACGATTGGAAATTGCTGTATTCACCCGTGATCTCCCCGAGTGTATCCGGAGACACATAAACTGCTGAGTATGTCTCTTCACCAATCATCACATTTTTGTGCTTCACATCACCGGTGATGGTTCGCCCGTTGCCACTCTGGTCCTTAAACCCAATGTAATAGCGAAAGAGCAATTCGCCGACAACTGCATTATCAGGTGCACGAGCGTCGACCTCAAATTCCACTTCTACTTCAAGCCAGTCCCGTGGATTCGGAATGTTCTTATTATTCACTCCGCCGGCCTGAAACTGGGGTGTCTTCTGGACTTCAACCTCCACCTTTTTTACATCCACCGAATTAGGACCCAACTGAAGGTTCTGAGCCTGCACCACTGCAGCGAAGAGCCCGAAAGCTGCAAATATCGTGACGAGTTTTTTCATAAAAATTCTTGGGTAGTTTCTATCTGTCCGGAGGGAAAAACAACACCGGAAACGTCAATTCTACGACAGTTGATTCCAATTCGTAAAGACCCAAAGACATCAATTTTCAGTTTTTTTTGTAAAGTAATTTATGGTTTCTACGATACCCTCCTCAAAAGGGATCCGGGGTTCCCAACCGATTTCGGCCTGCGCGCGTCCAATATTTGGTTGGCGCACTTTGGGGTCGTCCTCGGGGAGGGGCTTGTATTCGATCTTCGAATCGGTGTCAACAAGTGCGAGAATCTTCTCCGCAAATTCCAGGATCGTCATCTCCCGCGGATTGCCGATATTGACCGGCTCATGCAAATCACTTTGAGAAAGACGAAAAATTCCATCCACCAGATCTGAAACGTAGCAAAAGCTGCGAGTCTGGCTCCCGTCGCCAAAAACCGTGAGCGGTTCCCCATCGAGCGCCTGCCCGATAAAAGCCGGGACAACCCTGCCGTCGTGCAGGCGCATGCGCGGCCCATAGGTGTTGAAAATGCGAATGATCTTTGTATCGACACCGTGACTGCGATGATAGGCCATCGTGATGGCTTCCGCGAATCGCTTCGCTTCATCATAAACGCCACGAGGCCCGATCGGGTTCACATTGCCCCAGTAGTCCTCTGTCTGTGGATGAATTTTGGGATCACCATATACCTCCGATGTCGAAGCGAGCAGAAAAACAGCTCCCTTACTTTTTGCGAGTCCCAGCGCGTTGTGTGTTCCGAGGGAACCAACTTTGAGAGTCTGAATCGGCAGTTCCAGATAATCCATGGGACTAGCCGGTGACGCAAAGTGAAAGACATGATCTACCTTTCCGGGAAAATCGATGTATTTGGTTACGTCGTGATCGATCAATTCGAAATCCGGATTGTCGGCAAGGTGCGCGACATTATCGGGAGACCCTGTAAGAAAATTATCGATCGCTACTACTTTGTGACCTTCTGAAAGGAGTCGATCTGCAATGTGCGAACCAAGAAAGCCGGCACCACCCGTTACGATGGATAGAGGCTGATCACTGGACTCGTTGGATTCAGACATGGTGTAGCAATTCCGGAACGGCCCTCACTTCACCCAAACAAGCTCAAGGGTCAACCTATTTCCGAGCACCTTGCCACTGGAATGCAAAAAAGCTTTCCTCAACCCGAGATAACGGAGATCCGAACATATTTTTCAGGCCCCACCTTTTCCTTGCTAGGTACTCCCTCGAATTCTCGAAATACCTCAACCGGGATCTCCCGGCATCTCAGA
>JAKMGR010000584.1 GCA_022424805.1 Verrucomicrobiales bacterium | reverse complement strand
GATTTAAGACCAAGTAAGGCCCGAAAATCATGGGGAAGCGTGCTATACTTTTATTTGCCGGCCAAGGTGCTCAAACTGTGGGCATGGGTCGTGACTTGGCTGAAAAATTCGACTCTGCTCGAGAATTGTTCGATCGAGCAGACGAACAACTGGGCTATTCGCTGGCCGAGAAAATGTTCGACGGGCCATCGTCGGAGCTGACGCGGACTTCGATCTGTCAACCCGCCCTTTACGTTCACGGTCTTGCTTGTCTGGAATTGCTGAAGGCTCAGGTTCCCGAACTTGAGGTTGCTGGCGTAGCTGGACTTTCACTCGGGGAATTTACCGCCCATGCCGCGGCCGGAACTTTTGATTTTTCCACTGGACTCGACCTGGTTGCTCAGCGCGGCTCTTTCATGGAGGAGGCTGCGAGCGCGACAAAGGGTTCCATGGCTGCCATGATAGGTGGGGAGGAAGAAGACGTGCGTCGACTCGCAGCTGACTGCGACATTGATGTCGCCAACCTGAATGCCCCGGGTCAGATTGTAGTTTCGGGAACAAAAGAAGGTATCGAAAAAGCCGTCGCTTCGGCCGAGGAATACGGCATTCGCATCGCGCAGGAATTGGAAGTGGCGGGAGCATACCATTCCCGGCTCATGATGCCTGCGCAGGAAAAGCTGTCAGAAGTTTTGGCGGATCTGGAAATGCAGACCCCAAGTCTCCCCGTGATCTGCAATGTCGAAGGACGTGAAGTCAGCGAAGCTGGCGAGATCGGCCGCACCTTGGAAGCTCAGGTCAGCAGTTCGGTTCGCTGGAGCGATTGCGTGCAGCACTTCATCGATCAGGGTGAAGAACTTTTCATCGAGCTGGGCCCTGGTCGCGTCCTTGCCGGTCTTATGCGCCGCATCGATCGGAAAAAAACCGCGCTCAGTTTTGCGGATGTCGAGGGCCTTGAAAAGGTCGTCGAAGCTCTTGCAGAGTAGGCTCTTACACCGCTCGTCGCTTGAGGAATACCGTCCCGAGAGGCGGTATCGTGATTTCGATAGAATGCGGTTTGCCGTGAGCCTCCTGCTGTTGTGTTGGGATTCCGCCACCGGATCCTTGATTTGATCCGCCGTAAATCTCGGCATCGGAATTAAAGATCTCTTCGTAAAAGCCACCGTCGGGAACTCCAAGTCGATATCCTTCACGTAGTACGGGTGTTGCATTCACAATCGCAATGATGGTTTCCCCATCGCGGCTGCGACGGAGGAAGGAGAAGAGGCTGTTTTCGGAATCTTCGTGGTCGATCCACTCGAAGCCGCCGGCCTCATGATCGAGCTCATTCAGTGCCGGCTCGGAAGTATAGAGGCGGTTCAGATCGCGAATGACATTTTGCACACCTTTGTGCTCGTTGTGGTCTAGCAGGTGCCACGGCACGCTCTGGTCGTGATTCCACTCGTCGGACTGTCCAATATCGAGTCCCTGGAAGAGGAGTTTCTTGCCGGGGTGAGCGAACATCCATGCGTAGAACATTCGAAGGTTCGCCATTTGCTGCCAACGATCACCTGGCATTTTCTGGACCATCGATCCTTTGCCATGAACGACTTCGTCGTGGCTCAGCACGAGAACGTAGCTCTCGTGATAGGCGTAGATCATCGAGAAGGTCGCCATGCCGTGGTGATACTTTCGATGGATAGGCTCGTGACTCATGTAGGAGAGCGAGTCATTCATCCATCCCATGTTCCATTTGAAGCCGAATCCGAGACCGCCGGTGTCGACTGGCCGGGAAACTCCTGGGAAAGCTGTCGATTCTTCCGCGATCGTCATGATGCC
This sequence comes from Verrucomicrobiales bacterium, assembly GCA_022424805.1. Classification (GTDB taxonomy): domain Bacteria; phylum Verrucomicrobiota; class Verrucomicrobiia; order Verrucomicrobiales; family DEV007; genus Arctic95D-9. Next base: position 473 of record JAKMGR010000584.1, on the reverse strand, counting down.
TGGATTTTCTTCGTAGCAGACCTGATTGAGTTGCTTGAGGAATTCAATGGCATCGAGGTTCTCCCGACCGCCAAATTCATTTGGCACCCACTCGCCTGCCTCGCGAGAGTAATCGAGATAGAGCAATGAGGCCACCGCGTCGACACGCAGACCATCGATGTGGAATTCCTTCAGCCAATACATCGCGTTGCTGATGAGAAAATTTCGAACCTCGTTGCGACCGAAGTTAAAGATCAGCGTGCCCCAGTCGGCGTGTTCTCCCTGGCGAGGGTCGGCGTGCTCGTAGAGAGCGGTTCCGTCGAAGCGAGCGAGACCGTGGGCATCTTTAGGGAAGTGTGCAGGAACCCAGTCGACGATGACCCCGATACCTCGTTGGTGGCATCGGTCTACAAACTGGCGAAACTCGTCCGGAGATCCAAAGCGACTGGTCGGAGCGAAGTATCCACAAACCTGGTATCCCCACGATCCATCGA
>JAKMGR010000563.1 GCA_022424805.1 Verrucomicrobiales bacterium | reverse complement strand
TAAAATTCGGTGTCGCTGGTCCTTCGGCGAAGGACTTCAAGTCGTTTCAGAAAGATAACCTGGCAGTCGAGTTCGGCGGCGGTGGAAACTATGTGTTCGTCGAAGATCCGGGTGAAGGAAGCCAGTTCGATTTTGACAATGGAGATCCCATCACCATCGAAGCTTGGGTGAAGCCGGGCAAGGTTGGAAAAAATGAGAACACGTATATTATCGGAAAAGGACGGACCGGAAATCCAACTTTTCCAGCGCACAATCAGAATTTCGCTCTGCGCCTCTGGGAAAAGAATGGCGAATTGCGAATCAGTTTTCTCTTTCGCAGTCGTCCAGAGGGCGTGCACAAGGGCGATTGGCATCGATGGACTTCAATCGGCGGAGTCAAACCCGAGACGGGATGGCATCATGTTGCGGTGACTTATCGCTTCGGAACCCCGGACAGCTTGCGTGGATACATCGACGGAGAGCGAATCAAGGGGGAATGGGACATGGGTGGAAAAACGAGTCATGCACCGATTGTCGACAACGATGAAATTTGGCTCGGCACAACTTTGCGTGGTTCGGCGAGTAACACATTCAAGGGAGCGATGGACGAGGTGGCTCTCTATCGACGAGAGTTGACTGCGGAACAGATCACTCAGCGTTACCCTATGGAGCCCTACGTGCCAACGGTGGATGAGGCGCTGCTGACCTCCGGAAAAATCCGGGTGGAGGTAATGGAAAACCTTGAGAAAATCGACAAATGGCCGAAGCGGATTCCCAAAGCAATCGATGTGTATGAAGAGGATGTTTTCGGGTTCTTCTCGATGCCGCAAAAATACAACGAGCGAGGCATCCGCGCCGATCGCAGTAATCCCTTTCTCCTTCGCGCCAGCGCTGGCGTTGTGATTCCTGAAGGCGACCATCGACTGCTCCTGCGCTCCCGCGGCATGGGACGTCTCTGGTTAGATGGCGAGGTGATCGCTGAAACCTCGGGCGTCAAACGGTCTAGTCTCGGAGCGCATGGTCAAGTCACGGATGTGGCGGAAGTGGAGGCTCCGAACCTGCGCTATCTCGGACCCGGCGACAAGGAGGTCGAGGTCGCTGTAAAAGGTAACGGGAAGCGTCATGCCATCGTTTTTGAAATGGTCGCAGGGAACGGAAGAGTTCGCACGACCCTCGGCGAGACCAGCGTGAGTCTGAGCAATGGGAATGGCGAGTTTGTCCTACTGTCCCCGGGCAAGCGAGAGATACCTCTCACCGACGAGAGCTGGGTCAGTTATCGAAATGAACGCAGCCTCCACTATCTCAAGCTCGATGCGCAGCGGCGTTCGGAAAAAAGCAAAACAAGTGGCGAGGATGACTATTGGAAAAAGCGTCATAGTGCCGCGCGGAAATTCGTGGCCGCAAAGCAAACCGATTCCAGCGATGCAGAAAAGAAATCCGTCGACATACTCTTGTCGAAAGCTTGGCAAAAACACAACGCCCGAGCCGCCGCAGCGAAAGTTGCTGGCGGCGTCGATTACGAAAAAACGATCAAGCCGATCTTCGCTGACAACTGCTACCGTTGCCACGACGAGAAAACAAAGGGCGGGCTCAAGCTCAGTGATCGCAAATCGGCGCTGGCGGGAGGCGATTCGGAGATTCCTGCCATCGTTCCCGGTAAGCCGGAGGAGAGTTTTCTTCTCGAATTGATTCATCCGAAAGAGGCTGGTGACGACATCATGCCACCGAAGGGTGATCCGCTTCCGGAGAAGGATCGTGAATTGATTGCGACATGGATTGCGGAAGGCGCCAGCTTTGTCGGTGCGGCGGAACAGATCGAGCCGACTTCTTTGACGTCCGACCTGGAGTTTTTGAGACGCGTCACGCTCGACACCGTCGGGGTGGTGCCGAGCGCAGAAGAAATCGACGCTTTTCAAAATGACCCGCCCGAGACGCGGCGGACACAGGCCATTAATCGACTACTCGCTGATTCGCGCTGGGCGGACCATTGGACAGCTTACTGGCAGGATGTTCTGGCAGAAAACCCTAACATTCTCAAACCGAGCCTGAACAACACCGGTCCGTTTCGTTTCTGGATTCACGAGGCACTCAGCGACAACAAGGCAATGGATCGTTTCGTCACCGAACTGGTCATGATGGAGGGCAGCGAATACGGCGGAGGCTCTGCGGGTTTTGGAATGGCGTCGCAAAACGACGTGCCGATGGCGGCGAAGGCTCACGTGCTCGGCACGGCTTTTCTCGGTATCGAAATGAAGTGTGCGCGTTGCCACGATTCACCTTATCACGAAACAGTGCAGCGCGATCTTTTCGAGATCGCGGCGATGCTCAAGCGGGAAGCGATCAAGCTTCCTGACAGTTCGTCTGTGCCCGCGAGCACCTTTGGAGACCGCGAGCCACTCATCAAGATCACGCTGAAGCCGGGCGAGGAAATTGCACCTCAATGGCCGTTTGAAGATCTCGCTCCCGCTGGAGTTAAGGGAGTGGCACTACGCGACAAGGCGGATGCGCGCGAACGATTGGCCGCGACGATCACCGCTCCGCAAAACGAACGATTCGCTCAAGTCGTCGTCAATCGTCTATGGAAAAAGCTGATTGGCCACGGCTTCGTTGATCCGGTCGATGACTGGGAAGCTTCGCAGCCCTCGCATCCGGAGTTGCTGGAGTGGCTTGGCGAAGAACTGGTCGCGAGCGGCTACGATTTCAAGCACATCGCGCGTCTGATCATGAACTCGCAGGCTTACCAGCGAAAAACGCGACCACTGAAACCCGGGGCGACACCTGATTTCTCCGCACCCCTCCCCCGCCGGATGACAGCCGAGCAGGTCGTCGATTCGCTCTTTTCCGCCGTCGGGAAAAAACTCGATTCCGAAGAGCTCACTTTCGACATGGACGGAACGCAGGTGGAAAAGGCGATGATCAGTCTCGGCTATCCGCGTCGCGCCTGGGAGTTCACTTCGCTTTCAAATGAGCGTGACCGACCCAGCCTGGCCATACCCAAAGCCCAGGTTATTGTCGATGTGCTGGAAAATTTTGGATGGCGAAGCTCAAGGCAGGAGCCAAAGAGTGTGCGGGAGACGGATTCCAATGTTCGCCAACCTGCCATCATTGCCAACGGCGCCCTCGGTCGCTGGGTGACCACCTTGAGCGACGATAGCGGCATCACCGAATTGGCGTTACGTAACAAACTGACGCTGGACCAACTGGCTGAGCAGATCTTTCTCCGCCTTCTCACTCGCAAGCCGACGAACGAGGAGCGAGTGACTGTCGCCGAGTTGTTGAGCGAAGGATTTTCTGATCGAGTGATTCAAGAAAGCGAGCGCCCCGCTACGAAAAAACGCGAGCCGCTCAGGCACGTATCGTGGTCGAATCACCTTTCTGAAGAAGCAAACAGCATCAAAATTGAAATGGAGCGACGCGCCCGTGAAGGCGAACCGCCAACCCTGGCCCTGCGGGCGCATTGGCGTGAGCGACTCGAAGACGTGGTCTGGGCGACATTGAATTCACCGGAGTTTGTCTATTTACCCTGACGCAATTCCTAACCGAACTACCGAATATGAAGCGTAGAAATTTTCTTCAAAGTGCCGGCGCTGGCTTGTTGGGCTCATCAGCGGCGGCCCCACTGTTTGCCAACGAGGGCTCACATTCCTTTCCCAAAGGAAAAGTCGAACACGTCATTCACATCTGGCTCGGCGGCGGTGCTGCGCAAGTCGACACCTGGGACCCGAAAGCAATGGGCGACCCCAAGTCGAAAAAAGCCGGTAGCTATTACCCAAGCATTGATACCGCCGTGCCGGGCGTTCGAGTCAGCCAGCATCTTTCCCGCTGTGCGAAAGTCATGGATCGTATCACGGCGGTGCGGACAATTCATCACGACGTCATCGACGAGCACGCTGCAGCTTCGAACCGAATGCATACAGGGCGAAACGTCAGCGGCACAACGGTGTATCCTTCGCTAGGTTCCGCTGTCGTTCACGAGCGTGGTCCTGCCGCGGAAGGCGTGCCCGGCTACGTTGTTATCGGCTATCCAAATTTTTCCCGGGGACCGGGTTTTCTCGGGGCCAAAGCCGGATTTCTCTACCTGCTCGATACGGCTGCAGGACCAGCCGGCCTGAAGCGCCCGGATCACATCACCGGGCCCC
>JAKMGR010000560.1 GCA_022424805.1 Verrucomicrobiales bacterium | reverse complement strand
TGATTGATTCGAACGGTCGAAATCACAGGAATATTTTGGTGGACCACGAAATACACGGAAAGGATTTTCTGGTTTCCGTGTATTCGGTGTTTTCCGCGGTCAATTTCCTCAGTCTTGTTGAAAGGCGACCTGGAGACAGCCTCTGCCAACTTTTCAATGTTCGACTGAATACTTTGAACGTTCCGTCTTGAGAGTTCGACGTTGAACGTTCACGCCTTCGGTGCGCTTAAATATGGATCGCGTGCCCGAACGCATCGCTGGTCGCCTCGTGGACGGCTTCGGCCAGGGTTGGGTGCGCGTGAATCGTTGCTTCGATTTCTTCGTGGGTCGCTTCGAGATTCATGGCGAGCGCGATCTCGGCAATGAGTTCGGTCGACCCGCCGCCGATCATGTGGGCACCTAGAATTTCTCCGTGCTTCTTGTCGAAGATGATTTTCACGAAGCCTTCTGATTCGGCGACAGCAAGAGCACGTCCACTTGCGGCGAAGGGGAATTTTCCGACGCGGTAGTCGAGTCCCTGCTCCTTGCAAGCTTCTTCGGTAAGTCCGATCGAAGCCACTTCGGGGTGGCAGTAGGTGCAGGCCGGAAAGGTCCCAACCTGCTTGGGCTCGTGTCCGTCGACAAAGATTCCTTCGATCGCCTGAACTGCCTCGTAGCTCCCAGTGTGGGCAAGCCAGGGGGGCCCCGTGATGTCACCTGCGGCAAACACGTTGGGAACATTGGTCATGTAACGCTCGTCCGCGGCGATGAATCCCCGATCGTCGAGCTTGATCTGCTCGGCGTTGTTAGGAAGGACGGGAGCGATACCAGTAGCAACGAGACAGACTTCCGACTCGATCGTCTGGCTGTCTCCGCCTTCGGCGGGTTCCACAGTGAGCTTGACTCCGTCGCCCGAAGTATCCGCTGCCGCTGTTTTCGTTCCCGTCAAAACACGAATCCCCTGAGACGTCAGCGACTTCTCGAGAGTCGCACTGACTTCGTGGTCCTCGATCGGAAGAATCGTATCCATCATCTCAACAACCGTCACCTCAGTACCGTAGGCATTGAAGAAGTAGGCAAACTCAATGCCGATCGCTCCAGCACCAATGATGGTAATGGACTTGGGTTGTTCTGGCAGGACCATCGCCTCGCGCGATCCAATAACTTTTTTTCCATCAAATTTCAGGAACGGGAGTTCGCGGGAAACGCACCCGGTTGCGACGAGAACATTCTCGGTCGTAAGCAGCTCGCTGTTTCCGTCGGCGTCGATGACTTCGACTTTTCCGTTGGCAGCTAGTCCGCCAGTTCCGCGAATGTAGTCGACCTTGTTCTTTTTGAAGAGGAATTCAATCCCACCAGCAAGCTTGTCGGACACGTTGCGGGACCGCTTGATTACTTTTTCCCAGTCGTAGCTGAGTCCATCAATTGAAAGACCAAAATCGTCAGCGTGATGTTTCAGGTTGTGATACAACTCGGCGTTTTTGAGAAGAGCCTTCGTCGGAATACAGCCCCAGTTGAGGCAGGTTCCACCAGCGCGCTCTTTCTCAACGCATGCGACGCGTTTACCAAGCTGAGCAGCGCGAATGGCGCCAACATATCCGGCAGGGCCGCCGCCAATGACAAGGAGATCGTAGGATGACATGATTTGAGGGTCGCTTTGCGACGTAAAATGTAAAAAATGGGAAGGTGGAAGGTATTTCCTTCGAGTAATTACTCAGGAGATGAGTAGGAATGGTGACTCGATGTATTTCTTGAGGTGACCAAGAAAAGTTGCGCCAATGGCACCGTCGACAACGCGGTGATCGCAGCTCATTCCGATCCACATTCGCTGGCCGGGAACAATCTGGTTGTCGCTATTCACCACTGGCTGCTTCGCTATCGTTCCGATCGAAAGGATTGCGGCCTGTGGTGGATTAATGATCGCATCGAAGTGACCGATCCCGTAGGCGCCAAGATTGGAAATTGTGATTGTCCCTCCCTGCATTTCATCAGGAGCGAGCTTTTTGTCACGGGCACGCCCGGCGAGATCCTTGATCTCTGCAGCGAGTTCCTTGATCGACTTCGTTTGAGCAGATCGAATTACGGGAGTAACGAGACCTTCATCGATCGCCACAGCGATTGAGAGATGAACTTCACCAAACTGCTGAATCGCATCGCCGGTGAAAGACGCATTCACTTCCGGAACTGCTTCGGTCGCGAGAACAGTCGCCCGCATGATGAAATCGTTGACCGTGTATTTCGGCCCGTCGTTCGCGAGGCTCGCCTCATTGACCTGCGCACGCAGATTCATGAGCGGCTCGGTATCGACTTCAATATTGAGATAGAAGTGCGGAATCGTCGTCTTGCTTTCGAGAAGTCGCTGAGCAATGACGCGACGCATTCCGGAGAGAGGAGTGACTTCATCTTTCAATCCTCCCCCTGCTGGGAGCAATCCGAGATTCGATCCTCCACCACCAGTGGCTGCATATTCAAGGTCTTCGCGAACGATTCTCCCACCAGGTCCGCTTCCGCGAACGCGAGCGAGATCAATCCCCTGCTCTTCGGCCATCTTCCTTGCGAGAGGTGATGCCTTGACGCGGCCTCCTGATGAATTCGTTGGTGCGGGAGATCCTCCGCCAATCGTCGCAGCAGCCGGCTGAGGAGCGGCTTCTTTCGGTGCTTCGCCCGCGGGAGCGGCTTCCTCCTTTTTCTCCTCATCAGCGGAATCAGATTCTTCGCTGGCAGGTGGTGCCGGTGGCGTATCTGCATCGGCAGGCGGCTCTTCGCCTTCTTCAAGAATGAGGGCGAGTGTCGCTCCGAGTACTACGGTCTCTCCCTCCTTCACGTAAATCTTGTGGAGTATGCCTTCGTCGAAACAGGGCATCGCCATGGTGGCTTTGTCAGTTTCAACTTCGGCAACTTCTTCGTCGACTCCGACGGAGTCCCCTTCGCTCTTGAGCCATTTCACGAGAGTGCCTTCACTCATCGTGTCGCTCAATTTTGGCATCGTAAGATAGGCTGGCATGTCTTGCGGTCCTCTAAAAAATTATGGTTGTGTTAGACTAATTCAATCCTAACAAATCGACAAAGCGCGCTCCACGATTTCTTCAGGAAGTGGCAGCTGCAGTTTTTCGATTGGCGGGCTGTAGAAAGCGGGAGCGTCGGCGCTGGCAATTCGGAGAACCGGTGCGTCGAGATCATCGAAAGCCTGCTCCATGATCATGGACGAAATCTGAGCTCCAACTCCGCAGAAGGGCTTGTTCTCTTCGACGTAAATTGCGCGGTGGGTCTTACGAACCGTTTCAAGAATCGCATCCTCGTCAAGCGGGCGAATGCTTCGCAGATCGAGAACCTCGGCATTGATGTCGTATTTCTCAGCAAGAATTTCAGCGGCTTCAATTGAAGTGTGAACGGCACGTCCGTGAGC